>JBBRFJ010000005.1:0-46991 GCA_038224475.1 Burkholderiales bacterium | reverse complement strand
AAGTCGAGGTCAAAATCGGGATTGAACCTATGAGTTCAAATCAACACGTTAGCGATATCAAACGCGGATCTGCCCATCGCCAAACACCACCCATTTTTGGGATGTGAGCCCTTCAAGTCCCACGGGACCGCGCGCATGTAGCTTGTCGGTAGAGATACCGATTTCGGCTCCAAGGCCATATTCAAACCCATCAGCAAATCGTGTCGACGCATTTACGATCACCGATGCCGAATCAACCTCACGAAGAAAACGCATGGCGTGGGAATGGTTTTCCGTGACGATTGCATCAGTATGCTGCGAGCCGTATTTTGCAATGTGGGTCATCGCTCCATCTAAATCGGCAACAATTTTAATTGCGACGATGGCTGCTGAATATTCTTCAAACCAATCCGCTTCAGTTGCATTAGTTACCGAGAAGATTCCTTGAGAAGCAAGCAGGGCGCGGCTCTCAGTGCATACGCGCATTTCGACCTGCTTGGCTTGATAAATTTTTGCGATCTGGGGCAGCACGTTCGGTGCAATATTTTCGGCAACCAATAAGGTTTCCAGGGTGTTGCAGGGCGCGAAGCGTTGCGTCTTTGCATTGTCGGCAATGGCGATCGCTTTCTCTATATCGGCGCTGTCGTCTATATAAACGTGGCATACGCCATCGAGATGTTTGATCACCGGCACCATGGCCTCATTGGCGATTTTAGAGGTCAGGCTTTTCCCGCCGCGTGGAATGATTACATCAATCACACCTTGCATCGCCAGCATCGCCGTGACCGCTGCACGATCTGTCGTGGGCACCAGTTGCACCGCTGTAACTGGCAGGTCCGCGGCTTGCAAGCCAGCCACCATGCAGGCATGAATGGCGAAATTACTCTCAAACGCCTCACTGCCGCCGCGTAAAATGCACGCGTTACCAGACTTCAGACAAAGCGCGGCGGCGTCTGCGGTAACGTTGGGACGCGATTCGTAAATCATGCCGATCACACCCAGCGGCACGCGCATTTTTCCGACTTGGATGCCAGAGGGTCGAAATTTGAGATCGCTCATTTCACCCACCGGGTCGCTCAAGCCCGCCACCTCTCGGACACCCTCAGCCATGGTACGAATGGATTTTTCAGTGAGCGTTAAGCGATCGATGAAGGCTTGATCGTGGCCAGTTAGTTGTGCGCGGGCAAGGTCGTTGGCATTAGCCGCGAGGATGGCAGAGACGTGCTTAACCAACGTATCCGCGGCACAAATGAGTGCTGCGTTTTTGTTTGCGGTAGAAGCACGTGCGAGCTCACGTGCCGCCGACTTGGCCGCGATGCCAATCTTGCGCATGGTTTCTGCGACGTCGTTACTGGTGATATTCGGTTGTGTTAAATCGTTTGCCATTGCGCTCGCTGTTGCACTTGCGTTTGTATTTGGTGGCACCAATTTTAACCGGAATGCTAGACGCCGGTTTTCAACTGCCGGTCTGCCAAGTGCGGAGGCCTGCGCGTACCCCGGCGATCCCACAGGCAAGTTGGAAAAGCGCGTCCCACGGATTGTTGCTGTCGAGCCCCTTAATCATACGATCAACTTTTGCCGCAAGCAGGTTTAATCTCGCGAGGCTGTCGGGCGTGTGGCGACGCGCCGTTCGCTCTAGCTCGCGCGCTTTGCCGGGGTGCGGGGCTCTCCCTGATTTGGTGGTGCCGCGCACACGCATCAGCATCCGTAGTTCATTTGCAAGGACCCACAAAATTAACGGCGGCGCTTCGCCCTCGGCATTCAGCCCATCCAGCATTCGGCAAATACGCACGGCTTTATCTTTTTCTGCGCCATCATGAATGGCGGATACCAATTGAAACGGATTAAAGCGCGAGACATTCGCCACACTTTCTTCCAGCACCGCGAGTGTAATTTCGCCGGGCGGACACAACAACGCCAACTTTTTTATTTCTTGCTGGGCTGCCAATAAATTACCTTCTACACGATCTGCCAAATAATCAAGTGCTTCATCGTTTGCACGCTGGTCTTGCCGCGCAAAACGCCCCGCCAGCCAGCGCGGCAAATGTACGCGTTCAACCGGCATCGCTTCAATCATGGTTGCTGCGGACTCTAACGCTACAAACCATTTGGTTTGTTTACCCTGCCAATCCATCTCGGGCAGCGTGATCAGCGTCACGGTATCGTTAGGCAACCGCGCGCAGTAATCCGCAATCGCCTGCGAGCCTTCTTTGCCAGGCTTACCAGTGGGAATACGAATTTCAACAAACCGGAGTGACGCGAATAGCGACAGGGCGTTACTCGCCGCCAGTAGGCTGTCCCAATCAAAACCTGCCTCTGCGGTAAACACTTCTCGTTCAAGGTAGCCGGTTTTTTTCGCAAGATCGCGGCAGCAATCCGACGCTTCTAGCGCGCCTAATGGTTCTGCCCCAAAAATTACTGTTAATGGTGGCAGTGTTTTTGGCGGTCGATCAAGAAATTGCTCAGCCGTTAGTCGCATAGCGCATGGCAAATGAATTGCATTTTGCTTGGCCGATCTTAAATGGGCGGGCTCAGAAGCGACGCTTAATTGACACGTTTGACCGCCACCATGCGCCGCAGTATTTGCCCGGCTATGTCTTTTTCCATATCGGTGTAAAGCAGCGCTTCTTCCTGCTGTTTCGCGATAATCAAAGAATCATCGTAGGTCAGAATCCGCGTTAATTGAATCTCGCTGGTCGGAATCAACACCCGGCCGCTTGACTCGGCGAATTGATAGCGCACCAGCAACTTCAATTCGTATTCACGCACGCGACCAGCACCCGACAGCGATAAAATTTGCCGGTCGCGTCGTTCAATGCTGATGGTGAGTTCCGCATCAGCGGCCTTTGCGGTAGTCACCGGTTTGGTTGAGGTAGTGCCTAACTCGCGTCGGACCAGACTTGCGACAGCCGAGGTGCTGGGCGCTGCTACAAATATGCCTTTATAAGGCAATTCATACGAACCACGCAGCGCGAACCCGCACCCAGCAAGGCTTACAAGACAAAACGTGGCCAGCACTGCCATCCTGCTTGCAGTTGCTATGTGCATTTTAAATGCTTTAGACCACAACATTAATTAGCTTTCCGGGCACGACGATCACCTTTTTAATTGCCTTGCCGTCAGTGTGTTTTGCCACGCCTTCGTCAGCTAACGCGAGAGCTTCAATGGTTTCCTTACTCGCATCAGAGCGTACTGAAATCTGTCCGCGCAGTTTGCCATTTACCTGCACCATGATTTGAATCTCTTCTTGGACCAAGGCAGCTTCATCGACTTTCGGCCACGGCGAATCCATGATTTCGCCAAGCGTTGCTTTGAAGCCGAGCTCTTCCCACAACTGAAATGTAATGTGAGGCGCGACCGGATAAAGCATGCGGATCAAAATTGATATGCCCTCGCGCGTAACGGCCACCGCGTGCGCATCCGCCGTTGTTTTTACTGCTTCAAGCGCATTCAACATTTTCATCGCGGCCGATACCACCGTGTTGTATTGCAGGCGCTGGTAATCATGCGTGGCTTGTTTGAGAATGCTGTGCAAGGTGTGACGTACCGCTTTCAATTCGCGTGAAAGCTGATTCCATTCAATTTTTGCTGGATGATTTTTTACGACCTCGTGCTGCGCCAATCCAAAAGTATAGAACCTGCGCAAAAATCGGAATACGCCCTCCGCACCTGAATCCGACCACGCTGCGCTTTGGTCTGGCGGTCCGGCGAACATGACGTAAGCGCGGGCCGTGTCTGCGCCAAACTTTTCAATAATATCTTTCGGCTCGACAACTTTGTTTTTGGACTTCGACATTTTTTCCATGCCGCCTAGAATCACCGGATTGCCGTCCTCTTTGGAAATTGCACCGACAGGACGACCTTTGTCATCGTAGGTCACTTCAATCTCGTTCGGGTAATACCAGCGTTTTTTGCCTGCCTCATCTTGACGATAAAAGCATTCTTTCGACAACATGCCCTGCGTAAATAAATTCGTGAATGGCTCATCGAATTTGATGAGACCAAAATCTTTCATCACCTTCGTCCAAAATCGCGCGTAGAGCAAATGCAAAACCGCATGTTCAATACCACCGATGTATTGATCCATCGGCATCCAGTAATCGTTGCGCGCGTCCACCATGCTCATATTGGAATTGGGCGAACAATAACGCATGAAGTACCATGACGAATCCACAAAAGTATCCATCGTATCCGTCTCGCGCTGTGCCGGTTTTCCGCATTTAGGGCAGACGCAATTCAAGAACCCTTCATCTTTTTTAAGTGGGTTTCCTGATCCATCCGGGACTAAGTCTTCTGGGAGTATTACCGGCAGATCTGCGTATGGCACAGGTACTGGGCCGCATGTATCGCAATTGATAATCGGAATCGGCGTGCCCCAGTAGCGCTGACGAGAGATGCCCCAATCGCGGAGGCGATATTGGATTTTCTTTTCGCCGCCACTTGGTTTTAGCTTGGCGGCGAGATAATCAATCGCTGCCTCATAGCCCATGCCATTCATTGCCCCGGAGTTAATGCATTGACCAAGCTGGCTGTGCGAGTCGCGCCAAGACCACCAAGACAGGTTCATCGATTTGGTGTCAGTTTCACCGGAAACGTAAACTATCGGGAATGTCTGCTCTCTTGTGCCGTCGTTCGAATGTCCTTCCATACATTCAATTCTATTGAGAGGCCAGCTAGGTGGGGCAATCACGGCTTTAACGACCAATGAATATTTCTTCGCAAACGCAAAATCCCGCTCATCATGCGCAGGCACGCCCATTACAGCGCCGTCCCCATACGTCATCAGCACATAATTGCCGACCCAGACGGGGATCTGCTCGTTCGTCAACGGATGCGTAACAAACTGGCCGGTGGACATGCCTTTCTTTTCCATCGTCGCCATATCAGCTTCAGCCACGCCGCCTTTTTTACATTCCTCGATGAAGGTATGTAATGCGGGGTTGGCTGCGGCCGCTAATGTGGCTAAAGGGTGCTCGGGCGCTACGGCGCAAAACGTGACACCCATAATGGTGTCTGCACGGGTGGTAAAAACAAATAATTTACCGTCCTGAACCAGGTTCCCGTTCGCGTCTTTCACATTGTGCGGAAATGCGAAGCGTACGCCTACCGATTTGCCAATCCAGTTTTCCTGCATCGTGCGCACTTGGTTTGGCCAGCCGGTGAGTTTGGTTTTAACTCCTTCAAGCAGTTCTTCTGCATAGGCGGTGATGGCCAAATAATAGCCAGGGATTTCTCGCTTTTCGACGGCTACGCCGGAGCGCCAACCCTTGCCATCAATCACTTGCTCGTTTGCGAGCACGGTCTGATCAACCGGATCCCAATTCACGACTTGTGTTTTGCGATAGGCGATGCCTTTTTCAAGCATCTTCAAAAACAGCCACTGATTCCACTTGTAGTAGCTTGGATCGCACGTCGCAATTTCGCGCGACCAATCGAAGGCTAAACCGAGTGGCTGCATTTGCGATTTCATATCGTTAATGTTGGCCCGCGTCCACTTCGCAGGCGGCACATTATTCGCGATGGCCGCATTCTCGGCCGGCATGCCGAACGCATCCCAGCCCATTGGCATCAAGACGTTGTAACCATTCATGCGTAAATAGCGCAACATTACGTCGTTGATTGTGTAATTGCGCACATGGCCCATGTGCAGCTTCCCCGAGGGGTAAGGCAACATTGAGCAGGCATAAAACTTGGGCCGCGGTTTACCGTGACGATCCACAGCGTTTTCTGTGACCTGATAAGCACCCGTGTTCGCCCAATGCGCTTGCGCTCGGGCTTCGATTGCTTTTGGTTGGTAGGTTGGATCCATCAAAGGTGTGGTCGGAAAAGAAGGATTTCTGCGCAAAACGCCGATTTTTATTATACCTCTGGGCTTTGCTGTGCCTAGGGCGACCGAGACAAAACAAGCATCACGCTGGGCAAAATTCAGGAGAACACCTCTTTGACCAGATACTCCCCTGGCTTTTGTTTTTTTCTATGAGTTAAACGTCCAAGTTTTGCACTACCAATGCATTCGTCTCAATAAATGCACGGCGCGGCTCGACATCATCACCCATTAGCGTGGTGAAGATTTCGTCGGCAGCGATCGCGTCTTCGATTTGTACCCGATTCAGGATGCGCACCTTCGGGTCCATCGTGGTTTCCCACAACTGCTCAGGATTCATCTCGCCCAAACCTTTGTAACGCTGAATGTGCATACCGTCTTTGGCCTGCTCGATCAGCCAAGTTAGCGCTGCAGCAAAAGACTTAATAGCGAAGGACTTTTCGCCGCGCTTTATCTCGGCGCCTTCGCGAATCAACCCGTTCAGTGTCAGCGAGGTTTTAACAATCTGCTCGTAGTCGCCCGTTTCGATGAACGTAGAATCAATGATGGTGGAACGGGTATTGCCGTGCAGTGTTTTAACGCAGCGTAGCCGGTATCCATCATGAGCCTCGTCTTGCTCAACCTTGACCACCAAATGATGTGCGCCGATTGCATCAGTCAGCCACACCGCTGCTTTTGAAGCGCTTTCCGGTGTTTTTAAATCCATGCGCGGACATTGCAACAAGCCGGTTAGAACTTCTGGATCAAATGTCCGCGATAGCCGCGTAATCACGGCCTCTGTCATCAAGAAGTCTTTCGCGATGTTCTCCAGCGCTTCACCTGCGATAAGCGCACTTCCGCCACCTGGATTGAGAGTAGCGTCGTTCAGCGCTTTTTTGAGTTGTGCTTGCTTTAGCTCGAGCTCATCTTTTACGTAGCGCTCTTCCTTGCCGCTTTTAATTTTGTAGAGCGGTGGCTGCGCGATGTAGATATAGCCATTTTCAACCAGCTGCGGCATTTGCCGGAAGAAGAAAGTAAGCAGCAGCGTGCGGATGTGAGCGCCATCAACGTCAGCATCGGTCATGATGATGATGCGGTGGTAACGAAGCTTCTCGTGATTAAAATCATCGCGACCTATGCCTGCGCCCAGTGCTGTAATCAGGGTGGCGATTTGCTCGGACGAAATCACTTTGTCGATACGCGCCTTTTCCACATTCAATACTTTTCCGCGCAGGGGCAGAATCGCTTGAAACTTACGGTCGCGTCCCTGTTTAGCAGAGCCGCCGGCGGAGTCTCCCTCAACAATATAAATTTCACACAGCGCCGGATCTTTTTCCTGGCAGTCGGCGAGTTTTCCGGGAAGCCCAACGCCGTCCATTACACCTTTACGGCGGGTTAGTTCACGCGCTTTACGTGCCGCGTCACGCGCCCTGGCAGCGTCAATAATTTTGTTGCAAATGGTTTTGGCATCGGCCGGATTTTCGAGCAAGTATTCGGCGAGTTTCGTGCCCACCACCTCGGAAACCACCGGCTGAACCTCGCTCGATACCAACTTGTCTTTAGTTTGGGATGAGAATTTTGGTTCGGGTACTTTGACTGACAAAACGCAGGTCAAGCCTTCGCGCATATCATCGCCTGAAGTCTCCACTTTCGCCTTTTTCGCGAGCTCATTTTCTTCAATGAATTTGTTCATTACACGCGTTAACGCAGTACGCAAACCGGTTAGGTGGGTGCCCCCGTCTCGCTGTGGAATGTTGTTCGTAAAACATTGTACGGTTTCGCCGTAACTGTCATTCCATTGCATAGACACTTCAATGGTCATGCCATCCTTCTCGCCCACCGCGTAGAAGATCTTCGGGTGCAACACGGTTTTTGAGCGGTTCATATACTCAACAAAACCTTTCACCCCGCCTGAGTAGGCAAAGTTTTCACTCTTACCGTTGCGCTGATCGACGAGCTCGATTTTCACGCCGTTGTTCAAAAACGACAGTTCGCGCAGACGCTTGGCCAGAATTTCATAATGGAACTCAACTAGCGTGAATGTTTCTTTTGAGGCTAGAAAATGAACCTCGGTGCCTCGTTTATCGGTATTGCCAACCACGGCCAAAGGTGCAACCCTTTCACCGTGGCGAAATTCCATTTCATGAACTTTGCCATCACGGCGAATGCGCAGTTTTAGCCACTCCGAAAGTGCATTTACAACGGAGACGCCTACGCCATGCAAACCGCCAGATACCTTATAGGAATTGGCGTCAAATTTGCCCCCTGCATGTAGTTCCGTCATGACGATTTCGGCGGCAGACCGTTTGAACTCATCATCTTCTTTAACTCGTGTGGGAATGCCACGACCGTTATCAGTAACCGAGATAGAGTTGTCGGTATGGATGGTAATTTTGATGTCGTCGCAGTGACCCGCAAGCGCTTCGTCAATGGCGTTATCGACAACCTCGAATACCATGTGATGCAGGCCGCTGCCATCTGACGTGTCGCCAATGTACATGCCGGGGCGTTTACGTACGGCTTCCAAGCCCTTCAAAATTTTAATGGAGTCTTCGTCGTAGGCGACTTCGTCTACTTTTCTCTTCGGTTTCGGATCCGATTCCGGGGTCAGATCATCTGGAGCTTTTGGCGTTGCCATTTAATTCCTTGCTTTGTGGCTATTTGGTTTCTGTCTATTCTCTCTGGCGGTGAGCTTGTGCCTAAACCAGGAAAACTTACTTTTTTAGCTGCTGAAAGCGTTTAAATACGCATTGGCATTACAACGTATTTGAAATCTTCGCTTCCTGGCTGGGTAATTAGCGCCGACGACATATTGGCGTCACCCAAAGACAGCAGGACTGTCTCGGTAGATAAGTGATTCAGAACATCGAGTAAATAGGCAATATTGAACGCTATGTCCAGTGCGTCGCGATCATAGGCGAGCGGCAAGCTTTCCTCCGCCTCTTCCTGTTCGTTGTTGCTGCAAATAATCGATAACGAGTCCTTGGTAAAAACGAGCCTTACGCCGCGAATTTTGTCGTTCGATAAGATAGATGCACGCTGCAGCGCTGAATAAAATTCGGCACGATTAAGCGACACATGGTTGCTGTAACCGGTGGGAATTACTTTGGTGTAATCCGGAAACTTGCCTTCTACAATTTTGCTGACAATTTCTATGCCTGCAAACGTAAATTTAACTTGGTTTTGGTGCATGGCTAGATTGATCGGATCATCACTTTCATCCAGGAGTTTGATGAGCTCCAGTACGGTCTTTCGCGGCAAAATTGCATCAATTTTTGCGACAGGTTCTGGCAGCGTGTATTGCGCCATTGATAAGCGATGCCCGTCGGTTGCCACCACGCGCATGATGTTGCCATCGGTGGAAAGAAGCACACCGTTTAGGTAGTACCGAATATCCTGAACAGCCATCGCAAATTGAACAAGACCCAGCACATGCTTGAATTCACGCTGGGGCAGGGAAATTTCGGTTGCTGTGTCCTTGGCCTCGGCTATTTTAGGAAAGTCCGTAGCAGCAAGCGTTTGCAATGCAAAACGGCTTTTCCCTGCCTTAACGGTTAAACGGCTTTCTTTGAGCTCAAGCGCAGTATCTGCATCTGGCTGCAAAGCGCGCAGAATATCTTGCAATTTTTTTGCCCCTACGGTCAGACTACCGGCTTTATGCGGGGTATCGAGTTTGGCTGTTGCTTTGATTTGTACTTCAAGATCAGTTGCCAAAAAGTGCACGTTTTGTTCTGCAACCTCAACCAACACATTCGATAAAATTGGCAAGGTATGGCGGCGCTCAACGATGCCGGTGACAAACTGTAATGGGCCGAGCAAGGTGCTGTTCTTAGCTTTAATAGTCAACATATATAAACCTAATAGTTAATAGATAAAGGGCAGCTAAGTTGCGTATAAAATTAAAATTTCACTTTAAAACATAGAGTTAAATCAAAAAAGCGAGATGTACTAAAATCGTTAAGGCTGTGAAATATTGTGGGTAACTTTCAATGGCAGGGTTGCTGTTTACGGTTATTCAGGCTTGTCCACAGGACACGCAAAGGGTTTAAAAGCACTAAAGCCGATCTTAACCTCGCAACGTTTGCATCAATAAAGCGTGATCGCGAGCAATCATTTGATCGGACTCGATTAACTCAACTACCTTTCGGCAAGCATGTAGCACAGTGGTGTGATCGCGCCCACCAAACGCCTCGCCGATCTCCGGTAACGACATGGGCGTGAGTTCTTTGGTGAGAGCCATCGCGATCTGTCTAGGCCTTGCCAGGGAACGCACTCGTTTCTTTGAATACATCTCAGAAAGTTTGATTTTGTAGTAGTCAGCAACCGTCTTTTGAATATTTTCTATTGAAATTTGGCGATTGAGAACGGCCAATAAGTCTTTGAGTGCTTCCTTTGCGGCGGCAACAGTGACAGGCAGGTTATTGAATTTGGAATAGGCCAACACGCGTTTTAAACCGCCCTCCAGTTCTCTGACATTCGATCGAATATGTTTAGCAATAAAAAACGCGACTTCTTCGGATAAAGCAATACTTTCGCTTTCTGCTTTTTTAAGCAGAATAGCAACGCGCATTTCTAGTTCAGGCGGTTCAACAGATACAGTCAAACCCCACCCAAAGCGAGAAATAAGGCGTTCCTCGATTCCTGAGATTTCCTTGGGAAACCTGTCGCTGGTAATCACGACTTGTTTCCCATTCTCGATCAGTGCATTAAATGCATAGAAGAACTCTTCCTGGGTTCGAGATTTTCCGCCGAAAAACTGTATGTCATCAATCAGCAGCAAATCAAGTGTGTGGTAGGAGCGTTTAAAACTATCGAATGCTTTATGTTGGTAAGCGCGGACCACATCGGTGACAAACTGTTCGGCATGAATATAACGAATCTTAGCCTGAGGGTTATGTTCAAGCAGTTGGTTGCCGATGGCTTGAACCAAATGGGTTTTACCGAGGCCGGTGGTTCCATATACGAAAAGTGGGTTGTAAGCTTGCCCAGGGTTTTGCCCCACATTCTGCCCTACCTGCAAGGCAGCGGCCCGCGCCAATTGGTTGGCTTTACCGCCGACAAAGCTAGCGAAAGTAAATGCAGGATTTAGTTTGTGGGGAACCGTGTTGGTGTTGCCGGGGTATGCCTGAGAAGAAGTATAGGCAACTCTAGGGTCTGACGTTTGTATAGCGGATAAAGATTCATCGTTGGATATCACTACTTCCGGTTCAGCTTCCTCTAGCGCCAAATCAAGATAAACAGGTCGCGAAAAGAACTTTTCACCCGATTGTTCAATCCGTGTCAGCAAGCGTTCCTTTACCCATTGCAATACGTGCCGATTGGGCGCAATTAGCGTAAAACCATCGCCACCTTGCTCAAAGCGCAGCGGCTTGATCCAAGTGTTGTATTGGTGTTGTGAAAGCTCCTGCTGAAACTCAGAAACGCAGGATTGCCAAAAGGGATGCATTGATAGGCGCTATATTAATTAGGTAGTGTTTAGAACGGGTGAGCGCTTAGAAGCGTTGGTCAGCATCTGCAAGAAGAAGCTTCGAGGAACCAATTACAAATTCAAAAAAGAATACAAAATGAGAATCAAAAAACGCTTCACAAAGGCAACGTAGAGGCACAAGAACGCCGCCTCGTTAGCCGCATGGATAATCATCGCGAAATGAAGATTTTACGCTTTTTGCAAGAACTTATCCACAAGCAAATGTTAGCGTGGAGACTTAAATGCTGCTGAAAGCCGGTTGCGAATTTGAACAAAGCAGAAAGCGCGTATTGGTTAATCAAATGTAAATCTTGACTAAACGCTTGAAAAACCAAGATAATATAAGGCTATTCATGTTTCGCGTCGCTTTTGCCAGAGAGTAATGCTCAGAATTACCTTGCTGACTCAAGTTATGGACGTATCGATTTGCAGAGACGTACAAGATGCCTGCGCAATGGTTGGATTCTTAGTCTAACGAACAGCGGGTTTTCTGGTATCGGAGCATGATCAACTTTTTATTTTCGTAGAAGACAGCCATGAAACGTACCTATCAACCTTCCGTAGCCCGTCGTAAAAAGACTCACGGCTTTCTTGTTCGCATGAAAACAGTGGGCGGACGTGGCGTAATAAGAGCTCGTCGCGCTAAAGGTCGTACCCGCCTTGCCGTATAGCAACATCTCCAAACGCAGGTATTAGTCTTGCCCTGCCATTATCGCCAACATGAAAATCGTTGGTCGCATGCTGCCGAAAGAAGAAAAAGCGCTACTTTTTGAAAGTGATGCGCAAGGATTTCTCCCATTCGAAGCGCGTTCAAAGTCACCTTTGGAACCGACCCTAGAGCGACAACCAGAGCCACGAGAGAAGCTGACACGGGCCATGCGATTGAATACGTTTGAAGTAGCGAACGTACTCAAGTTTGGAAAGCGCAGTCGTGTGAAAGCAGTGGTGCAAGCCCGCTTCAGCAATGAAGCTAACGCAAAATCAACAGCGCTCAAACCTGTTGTTGAAGCACGAACGCTTAGCCGAAACAATGCAGTTACGCTAACAGCACCCGTTAAACCCCGAGTTGCATCCTGTCAAATAGGCGTGCGATTAGCGGCAGCGGTGCCCAAGCGGCTGCTGAAAAGATCCGTTGATCGTAATCTAGTAAAGCGCTGGATACGTGAGTCGGTGCGACAACACGTCTGTCGATTCAACCATATAGATTTACTGCTGACGCTCACTGCCAAATTCAACCCCAGAAACCCTGAAGATCGAGCGCGGGTAAAACAGGAGCTATCCCTCTTGATTACTGACGCGCTATCTTTATCTAGAACGCAGTCCAAACCACGAGCGCCTTGGAGTAACAGTTGATATGTCGCCCGCGGGCCGCATGTTCACATGGACAATTCGTGGCTACCAAGTCGCGCTAAGCCCTTACTTCGGTGGCCAGTGTCGGTTTACACCCAGTTGCTCGGATTACGCATTGATGGCTATCCAAAAGCACGGCGCATTGAAAGGAAGTCTTTTTTCAGGCCAGCGTTTGCTGCGATGCCATCCTTGGTGTCAAGGCGGGTATGATCCGGTTCCGTAATGTTTTTCTAACTGCCCGCCCAATACACCGCACCACACCCTCATAACGCACTCACTGCACGTTAACCCCCCTAACTTTTCGGCTATTCATGGACACGCAAAGACTTATCGCGCTCATCGTTTTCTCAGCTTCTGGTTTTTTCTTGTGGGAGGCTTGGCAAAAACATAACCACCCCGCCGTCCCGCCCACAGTCGCGGTTGCGGCCCAAGGCGCAGCCGCTAAAAATAGCGTGCCAAGCGTATCAGCGGTGCCTGTGCCGTCTGCGGCAAGTGTCGCGACGACAGCCGCCGGCAATGTCCCAATATCCCCGCCAGCCACCACACTCGTAACGGGCAAACGCGTTTCAATCATCACCGACAAATTAGATGTCGAACTTGATACCCAGGGCGCAGATATTCACTCGGTAACACTCCTCAAACACACGGCACGCGGAGATAAAACCAAACCCTTTCCACTCATGCAGGAAAAGGCTAGTGCTTACTTTGTCACTCAGTCCGGTCTACTGGGCGATGCGCTCCCCAATCATACAGCTAACTGGATATTAGTGGGAGACAAGAGTGATGTCAAAAGTGGCGATAAATTCGATTTAGGCAGCAGCGATAAATTGGAAGTCGCCTTCACTAACAACGATGTACCGAATGTAATCGCCACCAAGACCTACATCTTCAAGCGCGGTTCCTATGTAGTGGATTTACGTTATGACATAAAAAATGACAGCGCCGCCGTACTAAACCCGACCGCATATTTTCAATTCGTTCGAGATGCCAATCCTCCCGAAGGCGAAAGCTCGGGAAGTAATCCATTTACGGGGATCTCAACTTTTACAGGGCCTGCGGTTTACACCGAGGCAAAGAAATTTCAGAAGATTGCATTTAGCGATATCGATAAATCCAAAACCGATTACCCAAAGGAGGCAAATGACGGTTGGGTGGCAATGGTGCAGCATTATTTTGTATCGGCGTGGCTTCCTGCGGCAAACACGAAACGCGAGAATTTCACGACAAAATGGGAGAAGCTTTATACCGCAGGAATTAAAGTTCCGATGGGAGTCATTGCGGCTGGCGCAGCGGCTTCGCTCGACATGCCTTTATATATGGGCCCGCAAGAACAAGAGAACCTGAAAATCTTAGCACCAGGCTTGGATTTAGTAGTCGATTATGGTTGGCTACACATTTTGGCTTATCCGATGTTTTTGGTGCTGTCCTGGATACACAACATTATCGGAAACTGGGGCTGGACGATTATCATTTTCACCATCTTGATCAAGCTGGTGTTCTTCCCACTGAACCAAAAAGCCGGTAAGTCTATGGCCCACATGAAGCAAATGGCACCCAAGATTGAAGCGATGAAAGCGCGTTATGGCGACGACAAGCTGAAAATGAATCAAGCCATGATGGAAATGTATAAGACTGAGAAAATCAATCCGCTCGGTGGGTGTTTGCCGATATTAATACAAATGCCGTTTTTTATCGCACTTTACTGGGTGCTATTAAGTGCGGTCGAATTGCGTAACACGCCATGGATTGGCTGGATTACCGATTTGTCGACCCCGGACCCATTTTATGTACTGCCGGTTCTGATGGGCGCATCCATGTTCATCCAGACCAAATTGCAACCGGCCCCACCGGATCCAGTGCAGGCAAAAGTGATGATGATTATGCCGTTGGTATTTTCAATCATGTTTTTCTTCTTCCCAGCAGGCTTGGTGCTTTATTGGACCATGCAGAATATTTTGACGATTCTTCAGCAGTGGTACATCAACAAAACAATTGGGGCACCACTCGCTGCGAAACCCGCCAAACGATAACGTTCTACAGCATAGTGGCTGGATCAAAAGAGCCGTCAGGGTTTACGCTGACGGCTCTTGCGTTTGTGGTGATGTAATAATAAAAAAATGTTGAGACCAAATTTAGAAATTGTTCCACGTGAAACCATCGCCGCTATTGCCACAGCATCCGGTAGAGGTGGCATTGGTGTTGTGCGAATATCCGGAAAAGCGTTGGCGTCATGGGTAAATGAAATCCTAAGGATCACGATTACCCCACGCACCGCTACGCTGTGCAGTTTCTATGACGCTGACGATACGGTCATAGACCAAGGTATCGCGTTGTTTTTTCCCCAGCCGCATTCCTACACTGCTGAAGATGTGCTCGAATTACAGGGACACGGCGGCCCCGCTGTTTTGCAGCGACTGTTGCAGCGTTGTTTAGAGTTGGGTTGTCGTCTTGCTAAACCCGGTGAATTTACTGAGCGTGCGTTTCTTAACAACAAGCTTGATCTCGCCCAGGCTGAAAGTGTGGCGGATTTGATCGACGCGAGTTCGGTTGAGGCCGCCAAATCTGCAATCAAATCTCTCACCGGCGAGTTTTCCAGCCAGATTCATGCTTTGGTGGTTGGGTTGACCGAGCTTCGCATGCATGTGGAGGCTTGCATCGATTTTCCGGAAGAGGAAATTGATCCTGCTGACCGGGCGCTTCAAAATTCAAAACTCCAGCATCTGCGGACTCTTCGGGCCATTTTGAGTCGTAGCGCCAAGCAGGGGGCGGTGCTCCGCGATGGGCTTACTGTTGCGCTGATTGGCCGGCCCAATGTTGGTAAATCCAGTTTATTAAATCGGCTTGCGGGTGAGGAGGTGGCGATTGTCACACCCATCGCTGGGACGACACGCGATCATGTTCGTGCGACCATTTTAATTAAGGGTGTACCGATTCACTTGATCGATACAGCGGGCCTGCGCCATACGGAGGATGTGGTTGAAAAGATTGGCATTGAGCGTACTTGGCTTGCTGTCGAGAAAGCAGGCGCGGTCCTGCTGATTGCGGAAGCGGGAGAGATGGTTGGTGAAAATGAGGCAGAGATTTTGGCTAAACTGCCCCCAACGTTGCCAGTGGCTTGGGTCTATAACAAAATAGACGCCTACGGCCAGCGGCCTCAACTCATAAGGGATGACGAAAAACACCAGGCAACGATCAAGATTTCAGCTTTAACGGGTGAGGGTGTTGAATTGGTTCGCGAATGGTTGCTGGAAAAGGCGGGCTGGCAGCCCAGCGGCGAAGGTGTTTTCATGGCGCGCGAACGGCATTTAACCGCGTTGAAGCTTGCGGAGGCGCATCTTGATGCGGCTGCTCTATTGGCAGAACACAGTGTCGTGCAATTTGAATTGTTTGCCGAAGAGTTACGGCTGGCGCAACAAGCATTTGCATCTATCACTGGCGAATTCACACCAGATGATTTGTTGGGCGAAATATTTGGTAAATTTTGTATTGGGAAGTGAAGCGAGCGACATCAAGTCGCCAACGTTCCACGTGAAACAATTGCTGGCTGTAGGGCTGAGGGTAACCAGTTTCGTCTTGTCTATATTAGTTTAGGAATTTCGCGGTGAATCAGAAAACGCTTCGAAAGATGGCTGATCTTCTGAACGAAGGTGCCTTGAACTACACGGTCTTCCTTCAGTGTTATTCGACTCGGGCAAAAACCGGTACCTCATCAGTGCAGCTCATACGTGCAATGCTCGGTGAAGACGCAGTAGTGCGACAAATCCAGCACGTCACAACTCATGGGCGCTGATGGATGTGGAGGCGGCTTTGGCATACGCTGGCGATAGTGAAGCAGGCCCTGGTGTTATCGTGCCGGCTAAATTGGAATCATTTGTTTTAAAGGTAACGATAACTGATGTTCCTCGTTCGTCGCTCCAAACAGACGCTGGGCAAGCGAAGCGCCTTTGGGTTATGGAATTAGGATTCAGCGCTGTATGAAACGAGACCTAGAAAATATTTTGCCGCAGACGAAGTTCGACACGGACAAGGCGTATGCACTTGTGGCACTTGGCTTTCCTGCAGTCCATGCCGTCATTCCTCAAATATTAGAATGGTTGCAAGATTTAAACTGGCCGATTGCGCGGACCTTCCAACCGTTTCTCATCGGTATTGGAAAGCCGCTGTCACCGTACGTGGCGAACGTTCTAGCGGGAAATGATCAGTGTTGGAAATATAATTTACTGGTGGGCGTCGTCTTGCCATCGCCAGAACTGGCACAGACTTTACGCATGGAACTTGAGCGTATGGCGTTTCGCCCAACGCCAAGCGAAATTCAAGAAGAGGTCAATCAAGTGGCCATCGAGATACTGGGTGTAATCAATGGCAAAGTTCAGGCTTAATCCGCGCTGCAACCAGAGTGGGTTGCGGCTTAACTTTGGCTAACTTTCGAACTTCAATCGATAGCCTCATCAGTAGCCTTTTGCCCAACAAAAGCATAAACTTCATCCCCAATGTTATTTACACAAAACCAAGCAAAACCCCAAATAAATCATGGACTTTCCGAATCGTTTTGATGTGATTGTGATCGGCGGCGGGCATGCTGGCACCGAGGCAGCACTCGCGTCTGCGCGATCTGGCGCTAAGACGTGTTTACTCACACACGCCATCGAAACGCTCGGGCAGATGTCGTGCAATCCTTCTATTGGCGGCATTGGTAAGGGTCATTTGGTCAAAGAAATCGATGCGCTCGGCGGCGCGATGGCGTTGGCCACGGACGAGGCCGGTATTCAATTTCGCACACTCAATGCGAGTAAAGGCCCGGCTGTCCGGGCTACGCGTGCACAGGCGGATCGGGTGCTTTATCGCGCCGCGATTCGCCGCCAGCTTGAAAATCAGCCGAATTTGTGGCTTTTTCAGCAGGCAGTGGACGATTTGATCCTAGAGGATTCCAATGGAAGCCCTCGCGTAATTGGTGCAATCACGCAAGTGGGTCTTCGCTTTCATGCGAATTCGGTGGTGTTGACGGCAGGAACATTCTTGGCCGGCAAAATCCACGTCGGCATGCAAAATTACGCAGCGGGCCGTGCTGGTGATCCCCCCGCTGTCACGTTAGCCGCACGCTTACGTGAGATGAATCTGCCGGTCGGGCGTTTAAAAACAGGCACGCCGCCCCGCCTTGATGGTCGCACCATCGATTTTTCGAAATGTCAGATTCAGCCGGGAGACGACCCGACGCCGGTTTTTTCGTATATGGGCAATCGCACCATGCAGCCGCGTCAAGTGCCGTGCTGGATGACGCACACGAACGCCCAAACGCACGATGCCATCCGCGCGGGTCTGGATCGCTCGCCCATGTTTACGGGCGTGATCGAGGGCGTCGGCCCGCGTTATTGCCCCTCTATTGAAGACAAAATCCATCGATTTGCGGATAAAGCAAGCCACCAGATTTTTCTGGAGCCAGAAGGCCTGACCACCCACGAATATTATCCAAACGGCATTTCGACTTCGCTGCCGTTTGATGTGCAATGGAACGTGGTGCGCTCGATTCCGGGTTTGGAAAACGCGCACATCATTCGCCCCGGCTATGCAATTGAATACGACTATTTCGACCCGCGCGGGCTGAAAGCTTCGCTCGAAACCAAGGCGATCAGCGGAATATTTTTTGCCGGCCAAATAAATGGCACGACCGGCTATGAGGAAGCGGCTGCGCAAGGTTTACTGGCGGGTATTAATGCCGCCCTACATTCCAAAGGTGAAGACAGCTGGTGTCCACGCCGCGACGAGGCCTACCTTGGTGTGTTGGTCGATGATCTCATCACCCGCGGCGTCACGGAACCGTATCGAATGTTCACCAGCCGTGCCGAATATCGTTTGCAACTGCGCGAAGATAATGCCGATACGCGTTTGACCGAAATCGGTCGCAAGCTGGGTTTGGTCGACGATGCGCGTTGGCAGTCTTTCAGCGAAAAGCGCGAAGCGGTCGAACGCGAAACAGCGCGTTTAAAAGCGACGTGGGCACAGCCATCCCGCGTGTCCGAGGCCGATGCGATGCGCGTATTGGGCCAAGTAATGGAGCGCGATTACTCGATGTTCGAACTGTTGCGCCGCCCCAATGTGAGCTATCAGGCGCTGATGTCACTGGTCGTGGCTGGTGAGGGCGTGACTAATCCTGCCGTTGCTGAACAAGTCGAAATCGCGGCCAAATATCAAGGCTACATTGACCGACAACAAGTGGAAGTTGAGCACAATCGTGGCCAACAAGAGGTGCGCTTGCCTGGCGACATCGATTATCTGCAGGTGCGTGGCTTATCGAAAGAAGTGCAGCTTAAATTGAATCAACACAAGCCCGAAACGATTGGTCAAGCGTCGCGAATTCAGGGCATTACGCCGGCGGCCGTATCGTTGTTGCTGGTACATATCAAGCGCGGATTTGTTGAGGCAAAAGCCGCCATGCTTGCTTCGTCTGAATCAGCAAAAACAAAACACACTGCCTAGATTTATCGTCATTCCGAACCACGTGCTCTCCCGAAGGATAGGCGTTCGCTGATTCATCCACGATTCATTGCCACAAAGACCATGACGCCTTCAAGCCTTCAGAGCCCGCTCGCAACAACCTTGGCTACATCGCTTGCGCAGGGTTTAGCGACGTTAAATATTGCCTTGTCAGCGGATCAACAGCAGGGCTTGCTTCAATATGTTGTCTTGTTGAATAAATGGAACAAAGTCTACAACCTCACCGCAGTACGTGATCCAGAATCCATGATCGGCTTGCATATTCTTGATAGCCTTGCAGTGCTGCCGCATTTAGGAAGCGTACATCGCGTGCTGGATGTGGGCACTGGCGCGGGGCTTCCGGGCATTGTGCTCGCCATTGCGCGCCCCGATGTTCACATCACCATGCTCGACAGTTTGCAAAAGAAAACCAGTTTTGTTCGACAGGCGATTGGTGAGTTATCGCTCGCGAATGCCGATGTTGTTTGTGAACGGGTTGAGCAATTTAAACCCGCAGAAAAATTCGATATCGTCATCTCTCGCGCATTTGCTGAACTCGCTGATTTTGTCAAAGGGTCGGCGCATCTGGTTGCGGAAGATGGACGCATGTTCGCGATGAAAGGACAGCGCCCGGTTGATGAGATAGCCCGACTGCCCTCCGAGTTTGAAGTAGACGAGACGATTGAACTAAACGTGCCGCAGATCGAGGGCCAACGGCATTTACTGGTGATTAAGAAAATGCCAACAGAAAGTGTGAAATGAAAGTTTTTGCGATTGCAAACCAAAAAGGCGGCGTTGGTAAAACGTCGATTGCGGTGAACCTGACCGCCACACTCGCGCACTATGGCCAACGCGCCTTGTTAATTGATCTTGACCCGCAGGGCAACGCTACGACCGGCAGTGGCATCGATAAGAATGGATTGGAAAAATCACTTTATGGTGTGCTGCTCGGCGAATATGATGTTGCCAGCGCCCGGGTACGGGCCGCAGGGAATTACGATGTGCTGCCGGCCAACCGTGAGTTAGCGGGTGCGGAGATTGAACTGATCCAAATTGAGCGACGTGAATTTCGCCTGAAGGAAGCGTTGAGCCAGGTCGGTGCTGATTATGATTACGCGCTCATTGACTGCCCGCCCGCGCTCAATATGCTCACCGTGAATGCGCTCACGGCGGCGGATGCCGTCATCATTCCGATGCAATGCGAATACTACGCGCTGGAAGGCTTGAGTGATTTGGTCGGCACACTGCGTAAAGTGAAAGCGAACTTGAATCCCAAGATTGAGATTGAAGCGCTGGTGCGCACCATGTACGACCCACGCTCGTCGCTGACAACGCAGGTCTCAGACGAAATTAAGAGCCACTTCGGCGACAAGGTTTTTGATACCGTTATCCCTCGCAATATCCGCATTGCCGAGGCGCCATCGTTCGGTAAACCGGTGATTACCCACGATCCCACCTCACGCGGTGCGTTGGCGCACTTCGCATTCGCGCGCGAGCTGCTGGGCAGGCAGGGCGTGGTGTTGGCGGATAGTTTAAAACCCTGACTTTTTTATTCTTCTCCGCCGCCCGCTGCGATCTCCCGGCTGGCCACCTGAAATATCGAGCGATCCTCCAGCCGTAAGGCGGTCAATTCACGTCCCCATATACAGCCCGAATCAAGGCCGATAAAGCGCGGCGTCATATGCAGCCCCAATGCTGACCAATGGCCGGCGAGAACCGTAATTTCATCGCTACGCGCGTTCGGCGCAATAAACCAAGGTTGTAAGCCTTCAGGCATCTCAGCCAGCGCACCCTTGAATTTCAAATTCATCCGGCTGTCACTTGTGAGTCCGCGCATCCGCGTCATCGCATTCAAGATCACGCGTAGCCGCTCATCGCCTTCAAGATCATCGCGCCATTCATCGGGATTATTGCCATACATGGCTTGCAAAAAATGACGGTAATTTTTGCCGCGCAACATTTGCGTCACTTCATCAGCGAGGGCCAACGATTGAGGCCAATCCCACTGCGGCATCAAGCCCGCATGCACCATTGCGAATGTGCCGTCGACATGCAGTAATTTTTGTTCGCGCAGCCATTGCAGCAGGGCGTTGCGATCAGGCGCGGCCAAAATCGGGTCCAGTGTATCGAGCGCCTTGGTGTTAGCCACGTCCTCCGCGATCGCGAGTAGATGCAAATCATGATTCCCGAGCACCACTACCGCGCCATCACCCAATCCCTTTACGAATCGCAAACATTCAAGCGAACCGGCGCCTCGATTGACCAAGTCACCCACAAACCATAACCGATCTGAATTCGCATTGAAATTGATTTTATCGAGCAGCGCCAGCAACGTTCCATAGCAACCCTGCAAATCACCAATGGCATAGGTGCTCATGCAACCCTATCAAAAAAAGCGGCTAGGTTTCCCAAGCCGCTTTTGATATGCATCGCAGGATGTTTGATTCATTACAAATTTATTTTGCAGCGGCCACCATGTAATCCACCGCCGCTTTCACATCTGCATCCGCTAGCGCGCTGTTTCCCCCCTTTGCTGGCATTGCGCCTGCCTTACCGATATAGCCCTTAATCGCATGCTCATACAAGGTGGGTTTGCCCTGAGCGATTCGTGGTGCCCACGCAACCTTATCGCCAAATTTGGGTGAGCCCGCGATTCCCGCGCCATGACAGGCCACACATGCGCCTTTGTAGATGCCTTCACCGCCGCCCGCTGCGGCGGGTGCAGCGCCCGCGGGTAGTGCCGCAGGAATCATAGCTGCCACGACGGCAGGCGCGGCCACTGCGGGGGTAGAAACGGTGGCAACAGGCGCGGTAACTGCAGGTGCAGTGCCTGCCGCCGCTTGCGGTACAACTAATAATGTCACTACTGGCGCGATCCGCTTTGCGACCATTTCAGGCTTGTTCGCGAGTTCATTCGTTGCGCCAATTTGATGCGTTCCTACCGCAAATTTGGCCAGCAGAAATACACCAATGATGAGCGTTAGCGCGCCCACAGCAACGAAAATCGCCGTCTTAATGGGATTGGATTTTGATGCTGCATTGCCGTGCGAGGGTGTTTGGTAAGACATATAGTTTCCCGAATGATCCTGAATGAAAAATAACGAATACTGAATTATACCGACGAAGCCAGAGCACACTCAATTGCTATGTCGCCCGCTCGGTTAAGTAGCCATCGAGCTTCACGAATTCACGCAGCCGCAAAGGAATTCGATCCCGCCGCCCATTTGTCACCAGTCGCCACTCTGTAGGTGCCAAGCTACACAATTTTAGGTGTCCCCCTCACTCTGCAACGGTGTAGCACGCATTAATCTGCACTTGACTAATCTGCCTAACAATCCCAACGAGCCTATGAAAACGCTACAAGTAGTTTCACAACTTTATGCTGCAAACGTCGCGCTGGCGTCAGCGGTGCTGTTCGTATCGACAGGCGCCACGGCCCAACAGCCCGCAAGTGCTGCGACGACCGGCGCTGCAGAAAATGTTTCAACAGAAATTAGTGCAAAGTCGAACTCCACGGCAGAAAGTTTAAGGCTGTACAAAGAATTGCACGCGGTATTGGGGCACCCGCGTTGCGTTAACTGTCATCCCAAAGACGATAGCCCCAAACAGGGCATGGATGGCCATGTGCATTCTCCCCCGATCACGCGTGGCCCGCAAAACAATGGACCGCTTGGTCTTCAATGTGCTGCCTGCCACGGCGCGGCAAACTACGATGTGGCGCGAGTGCCGGGCGCACCTAACTGGCATTTAGCGCCGCCCTCAATGGCGTGGGAAGGGAAGTCTGCCGGAGAACTGTGCCGCTCAATGACCGACCGCAGCAAAAATGGGAACCGTGATTTAGCCGCAACCGTGAAACACTTAACCGAAGATAAATTAGTCGCGTGGGGTTGGGAGCCGGGCATTAATGTGTACGGAAAACCACGCGAAGCGGTGCCGATGTCGAAGGAACAGTTTAATCGCACCGTGATGGCGTGGGCAAAGTCAGGCGCAGCATGCCCTGACTAAGGCATTGCGCGCGCGCTTGAGCTTGAACGAACGCGCGAAAGGCAGCTGCCCGCTAGGCCCAGTCAATCTCCGCCACCAACCAATCGCGAAACCCCCGCACTTTCGGGCTCATCGCGTGTTGCGGCAGACAAACGAGGTTGTAGCCGTGTGGGGATGGCGCTTCGAAATCAAAAAGTTTTACCAAATTCCCGTTCGCAATATCGTCGCCCACCAGCGAACGACGCGTAAGCGCGATGCCTTCACCGGCGATTGCCTGTTGAAGTGACAAGGTCGCATCGCTGTATTCGATACCGATGTAGTGCGGGTCAATTTTGACACCGGCTGCTTCGAACCAAAGATCCCAGTTGTCCACATCGGAACGAAACAGCGGGATTCCTGAGAGTTGAGCGGGCTTGGTAGGCAATTTGCCGCGGCGGAACTTGGGACTGCACACGGGAAAATAAGTGTCCCCGGCGAGATACTCATGATGTAACCCCGGCCAGGGCGGCTTACCAAAACGGATCGCCACATCAAAGCCATCGGTCGTGAGATTTGCGAGACGAGTGCTTGCCTCGACCGAAATTTCATACTGGGGATTTGCCTGTAAAAAATAACCCAACCGCCTCATCAGCCAGCGGCTGCCGAAGGAAGGCAGCACGCTGATTTTGAGTTTGCGCTCGCGCTCAACCGGGCTTAAAGCCTCGACCGCTTCCGACACTTTGGCCAGTGCCCCGCGCACCGCTTCCGCCAACATCGCGCCCTCTGCGGTCAATTCCACGCGCCTCGACGCGCGCGCAAAGAGCGCCACACCAACATGATCTTCAAGCGACCGGATCTGATGGCTGACTGCGCCATGCGTCACATTGAGTTCGGCCGCCGCGGCCGAAAAACTCTGTAATCGCGCGGCAGCTTCAAGCACAGGAAGGGTGGTGAGAGGCGGGAGTCGTTTCATATCTGTGGCCGCAATATGTGAAATAAATTCAACCCACAAGCGAAAATTGATCGTTTGTGGAAACTAATCGCTGCTGCTAATTTATCGATGTAGCAAAAAATTGAGCTTAACTTAATAGCAGTTTAATTCACATGATTGTGAACGAGGTTGAATATGAATGCAATCACCAAAAGTTTCCGCGAATGCACCGAAATATTAAAGCTCTATGCCCGCCAGGTCCGCACAATCAAGCGGGCGCAGGGCACTTGCGTGCAATGTGTGGGCGGCAGCGTGTGGGTCACGCTCGAAAATAACCCGCTTGATTTTGTTCTATCGCCCGGCGAGCGGGTGTGCATCAACGTGCCGGGACGCATGGTGGTCGAAGGTTTGGAACTGAGCGAAGTGAAGATTACGCAAGCACACCCTGCGACGAGTAGGACCCTTGCGCGGCTGCTTGCAAATATGGCTTCGATTCCTCGCGCTTGGGGTTTACTTGCGGCGCTTTTCCACAATCTCACTCGCTCGCATCGCTGCCCAATAAAATACGCGGTTGACTCGGTAACCACCTATCACGGAAGTTTTCGGCTATGAACCACAATCATTTATCAACGCTGCGCGAGTTGCTCGTGTCCATATTATCTTTCGTCGTGTTCTTATCAGTATCAGCAGCCAGCAACGCATGGCCGCGCAGCGAAACCGGATACAGCGGCAGCACGCCCGATGACGCCACAAGACTCGCGCAAATCGCCGATGAATACTTCGAGGCGCGTTTGCGATTGTTTCCGTTGTTAGCTACCGAAGACGTTGGCGACCCGCGCTTCGAGAGCGCACTAGAAATTGAAATTGCACCCACGCATCGTGCCGAGCAAGCCGCCATATTTGGCCGACTCTCATCACGCGCCAGAGGACTGGATCGAAACCAGTTGTCGAAGGCGGATGCACTGACCTACGACCTGCTCATTTACGATCTGACCGAACGCCTCGACGCGCTTAAATTTCCCACTCACCTGCTACCAATACATCACATGGAAAGCGTGCCGGTAAAACTTGCGCAGTGGGGCAGCGGAAACAGCGTGCAGCCGTTCAAAACGATTGGTAATTATGACAATTATTTAAAGCGCATTGGAAAGCTACCGGTGTGGGCGGAGCAAGCGATTGCCAATATGCGCGAAGGCATGCGTACCGGCGTGATTCAGAACCGCGTGATTGTTGAGCGCACGCTCGGTCAATATGAAGCGTTAACTGAAACGAATATCGATAAGAATCCGTTTTTTGCGTCGCTACTGAAAATGCCCGCGAGCTTTTCTGCTTACGACAAAGCGCGGCTCGACGCGGCTTACCGCAAAGCGTTAAGCGAGAAAATAATCCCGGCGCAGCTGAAGTTATATCAATTCATCAAGCACGAATACTTGCCCAAAGCCCGCGCCAGTGCTGGTCTTGACGGCATACCCGGCGGTGCGGAGTGGTATCGTTTTCTCCTCCGCGATAGCACCACGACCGAGATGTCGGCAGAACAAATTCACGCGTTGGGTATCAAGGAAGTGGCGCGGATTCGTGGAGAGATGGAGTCAGTCAAAACACGAGTCGGGTTCAAGGGCACATTAGCCGCTTTCCTGAAGACACTCGAGACGCGACCTGATCTAACACCATTCAAAACTGACGAGGGCGTGCTTGCGCGCTTTGAAAGTCTGAATGCAAAGGTGAAGCCGCAGCTCGCGAAGCTATTTGGTCGCGCGCCCAAAGCGGCGCTGGAAACTCGTCCGGTTGATAAACTAATCCGCGACAGTGTGTCGTCACACTACACACTCCCTGCCATCGATGGCTCACGGCCAGGCGTGTTCTATGCCGTGATCCAAGATCCATTGAAATTCACCACACCATCGATGGCGGCGCTGTTTTTGCATGAGGGGCAACCTGGTCATCATTTTCAAATGGCGATTCAGCAGGAGCTCGCCCTGCCGCGCTTCCGTCGCTACCTTTGGTATGACGCCTACGGCGAAGGCTGGGCGCTGTACGCCGAAAGCCTCGGCCACGAACTGGGCGTGTATGACGATGCCTATGCCTATCTTGGTCGATTGCAATCAGAGTTGGTGCGCGCGATTCGCCTAGTCGCGGACACTGGGCTGCACGCAAAGGGATGGTCTCGCGAATACACTATCAACTACATCATGGCCAATGAAGGCAGCACCGAAGCGTCTGCCCGCCGCGCCACCGAGCGCTATATGGTGTGGCCCGCACAAGCGCTGTCGTACAAAATCGGCGAGCTAAAGATTATCGAATTACGCGAACGCGTAAAAAAATCTTTGGGATCAAAATTCGATATCCGCGCGTTTCATGATGAAATTTTAGGCAACGGCGCTCTCCCCCTGAGCATGCTGGAAAGCCGCGTGGATGCTTGGGTTTCGGGCATTCGATAATATTAAAGATAAGGCTGACGAATAATATCTCGCGCTTTTACATCTTCTTTTTAGCGGTAGATTTCGGCGCGGACTTTCCCGCCGGCTTTGCTTTCGATTTCGCCGTCGATTTTGGTTTCGACCCGGGAGTTGCTTTCTTTTCAGGCGGTGGCACGTAATCGCCGATCAAACTTTTAACCGGGCAGATTTTAAAAATCGGGCATTTAACGCAGCCGGAAACGATGGCGATGGGGCAAACAGTCATGGGTTTTCCTTGGTGTGTTCGGCGGAGCGCCGTGAGTGTAATTTGATTTGGCAGTGCATTGGGATTGTAGCCGCGCAATCGTGGCTCGCGCGCGGTGATGTGGATTACGCAAGGAAGAGCGAAATATTGGAAACCCAACACCAGCTTATTGTTTGGCATGGTTATGGCCCGAATGTCGCGCCAGTACTAGGCTTTTAGTAGAGTCTTTCGGGGACGTAATCAGGCATGCAGCGCTAGCTATTTGCAGAAATCTCCTGTGCAATTTCTTCAGCATGCTGGCGAGGCGAGCGCGCTTTAACGGAAAGCGGAAGATTGCGCGCTCGTATTTGGCCGAGGTATCGAGCCTTGTTAATTCGGTTTTTTTCGGGCTGGGTTGCAATCAAAAATATGCCCCAGCCTAAAATCGGCATGACTAAATTGACGAGAACCCAACCGAGCGTTGCGCCACCGTTTGAGCGCCGCGAAAATAGAATGTGCATGGTGGGCAAAACATAAAGCACGAACAGTACGACCCACACGAACGCGGTGTTGATAAAACTTCCCATGACCCTCGCTCCAATTGCGCAATACCTAAATAGAACATCCAAACCTGAATTTACGTAGCTTCGCGAGAAGGGAGCTTAGTGAATTGGAATGGTGCTGGTACCAACTTGCCTCAATGGTAGTCATCTTCGCGCTGATTCCGAGCAGCCAATATCGTGACCGTCTTGTTATCCCGAATTTTAAATAGCGCCAAGTAGCCTGAACCAACGAATGCGATTATCAATTCGCGTAAGAATGAATTTTTAAGCGTTGCCTTGTGGTGGAAAAAGGGCGAATGAACCAAAATTCCAAAGTCATCTGGAAGCGCCTCAAACGCTCGTTCAGCGACTACCAAATCACCGCCCTCACGTTTGATCGCGAACTCAAATAGCCACGGTAAATCACCTTTAACGGTGCGCCTAAAACGTTGAGAAAATATTGTTTAGATGATTTTGCTTTGGCGGTAGCGCATTCGTTTGTTTAGCTTCTGCTTAGGCCTTGAGTAGCTTTTCTTTCAAGCTGCCTAAAACCGTTGCGGCATAAACATCGTCGCCGGTTTTTCGCGTCTCGTCTCGCGAGCACAAACCACACGCCACAAACGCTCGCTGACGCTGCATTGGATTCGCGAGTCGATTGCGCGACACCGCATAAAAGCATTTCGCCTGCCGTCAATGTGCTTTCAACAGAATTTCGTAGTGCTTCGTTTACGCGGAGTGATGGGATGGTGGCGGTTTCATGTTCGGCTCCATGCGTTGCGGTGACGATACATTTTTCATGGTGAGATGGAATGCGCAAGGTCGTCATGAATAATGATGTCGAAGTTAAGTAAAACAACGAACGCGCATTGCACCCTACGAGCTGGTCCAAACAACATAGGGGTAGGTGTCATTGCAAAGTCGATGGCGAGACTTTCGTCGCCTCCAGCAAATCAATTCGACGTTTTGTCGTGTCAACCTCCGCCACTAATGAGCTTATTACCCATGGTCCTGTTGTCCGCTGCGCCGTCATCGTAATAGTTCCGTTGCCTTGCGGACCTGATACGGGAATGGTGATTTCAGCGCGACCGGAAGTGCTCGTATAGTTAAAACTCCCGCCGGCAAAAAATCCCTCTTTTAACGGTTGCCCGAGGGCCTCAGACAACTCGGTATTAAGTCTGGCGGTTGTGATCGCTTTTTGATAAAGCTCGCCTGATTTGAGTGCTCGGATGGCAGCAGACATGGTTACAGCGACCGCGGCTCCAAGCACAACAACAGCAAGCAAGCAAAAGACGGGGACAAACCATTTCCAGTTTCGTCCCAACCAATTTGCTTTGATAGCCTGATCCATTAGTTCCTCAATCGATAAATTAAGAAGAATGCTCGCCTGATTCTAGTAAATATTCAAGTTTAAATAGAGCAGTGCCAACGTCCGCACCCGCTGATTTAGCGCTCGCGCCGGCGCTGACTGCGTCGCCGCGAGGCTTAGCAACGAGCGCGTTGCCTCCCCGCAGAATTAGGAGCCGAGAGCCTTAACCGCCACCACCAAAGCGTCCGCTGTAATCCCAAAATATTTATACAAAACCGGCGCAGGTGCCGATTCGCCGAACGTGTCAATGCCGATCACCACTCCATCCAGCCCCACATATTTACGCCAGTAATCGGTTACACCCGCCTCAATCGCCACGCGGGGCGCGGACTTTGGCAGTATGCTTAATTTATATGCGGCATCCTGTTTGTCAAAAATATAGGTGGATGGCATCGAGATGACGCGGACGTGAATGCCATCTGCTGCCAAGGTCTTTTGCGCTTCCATCGCCAATGAAACCTCGGTGCCCGTCGCGATGATCACGGCCTTCAGCTCCCCGGCTTCTTTCGATATAACGTAGCCGCCCTTCGCGACATTCGCCAAGGTCGCCGCATCGCGTTTTTGGAACGGGCTATTTTGGCGGGAATAGATTAGACAAGTTGGCCCATCTTTGCGTTGTATCGCATGCTGCCAGGCGACGGCGGCTTCGACGGTGTCGCAGGGACGCCAGACATCCATATTGGGAATCAAACGAAGTGATGCCACATGCTCGACCGATTGGTGAGTCGGGCCGTCTTCGCCGAGGCCAATAGAGTCGTGGGTGAAAACGGAAATATTGCGCAACTTCATGAGTGCGGCCATGCGCAGCGCGTTGCGTGAATAATCACTGAAGGTTAAAAATGTACCGTGGTAGGGAATGAAGCCGCCGTGCAATGCGATGCCGCTGGCGATCCCGGCCATGCCGAATTCACGCACGCCGTAGTTGATGTAGTTGCCACCGGTGGTCGCGGATAGCGCTTTACTGCCGCTCCAATTGGTGAATACCGAGCCGGTTAAATCCGCCGAGCCGCCCAGCAATTCGGGCATCGTCTGTGCGAATGCTTCGATCGCGAATTGTGAGGCTTTGCGGGTGGCAACGGTCTCGGCCTTTTCATTTGATTTGTCGATGAGTGCCAATGCGGTGGCCGCAAAGTTGGCAGGCAAATCACCGGCCATGCGGCGTTTGAATTCTGCGGCTAGTTCCGGATGCGCGGCGCTGTAGACTGCGAACACAGCGTTCCACTGCGCCTCGACCGCTTGACCTTTGTGTTTCGCATCCCATGCGTCGTAGATGTCCTGTGGGATTTCAAACGGTGGGTATTTCCAACCAATAGTTTCGCGTACCAGCGCAATTTCTTTGTCGCCCAACGGCGAGCCGTGAACTTTATCGGTACCGCCCATATTCGGTGAGCCTTTGCCGATCACGGTTTTGCAGCAGATCAGGGTCGGCTTATCGGTCACCTTTTTAGCCGCGATTACGGCTGCATCCATTGCCGCTGAATCATTACCTTCCACATGCGGAATGACATGCCAGCCGTAGGCTTCAAAACGCATCGGCGTGTTGTCTTTAAACCAGCCCTCGACCTTGCCATCAATCGAGATGCCATTGTCGTCATAAAACGCAATCAACTTGCCCAGCCCCAGTGTGCCCGCGAGCGAACATACTTCGTGGGAAATGCCTTCCATCAAACAGCCGTCGCCCATGAAAACATAGGTGTGATGATCGACAATCGTATGGCCGTCGCGGTTAAACGTCCGCGCCATTTCGCGCTCGGCAATTGCCATCCCCACCGCGTTTGCCAATCCTTGTCCCAGCGGACCCGTAGTCGTTTCTACGCCGGGCGTAATGCCGACTTCCGGATGGCCGGGCGTTTTTGAATGGAGCTGACGGAACGCTTTGATATCGTCCATCGACAGATCGTAGCCGGTGAGATGCAGCAAAGCATAAATCAGCATCGACGCGTGACCGTTGGACAACACAAAGCGATCGCGATCCGCCCAATGCGGATTCGTCGGGTTATGTTTCAAATGATGCCGCCACAATACCTCCGCCATTTCCGCCATCCCCATGGGCGCGCCGGGATGGCCCGAGTTGGCTTTCTGTACGGCGTCCATCGCAAGGGCGCGAATGGCGTTGGTGATTTCTGAGCGGGTGGCTTGGGTCATGGTCGGCGTCGGTAGGATTGAATGAGTATAGAGACAGCTATTTCGAGAAAGCGCATGGCACGATGCGGGACGAGTAGCGCGCCGTGATTATAATTTGAACTGCGCGGCATACTTGCATCCGGCCCTATTTAGTGGCCCTACATTAAAGGACACGACATGCAGGGCCTACATATTATTGCTGATCTCTATAACTGTCCGCCGTTGATGCTCCTGACCTCGGCTGCCGCGCTGCGGGTGGCTTGTCTGCGCGCTTCCACCGCGTCAGGCTTGTCGGTTCTGGGAGAGAATTTTTATCAGTTCGAAAGTTTTGACCAAGTGCAGCTGGGTGGCGCGACCGGTGCGGTGGTGTTGGCTGAATCGCATCTGGCCATACACACCTGGCCGGAACGCCATCAAGCCACGCTCGATATCTATGTATGCAATGTGTCGGCAGACAACCGCGACAAGGCGGAAGCGCTCTATCTGGCGATGCTTGATGTTTTGAAGCCTGCTGATGTACTTGTGCAGCGGGTGTGGCGCGGCAAGGGTTTGCCGAATACGGTTGCCGAATCCGCTCCGTTGGCCGCATGACAGACTCACCATTGCGCCTTGACGAAAACGTCACCAATCACGCCGGCGCTTACTTCACGGCGAACCGCCTGATTGAACGCCGCACGACCACCTTTCAAACCATTGAAGTATTCGAAACCCCCGATCTGGGCAAGCTCATGCGCATCGATGGCTGCAACATGGTCAGCGAGCGCGATGAGTTTTTTTATCATGAAAATCTGATTCACCCGGTGGCAACCGTACACCCTAATCCCAAGACGGCATTAATTATTGGCGGTGGTGACGGCGGTGCGGCGGAAGAGATCTTGAAGCACCCGTCATTGGAAAGGGTCACGCTGTGTGAGCTCGATGCAGGCGTGATTGAGATGGCAAAGCGGCATTTTTTCGGTGTGCATGGCGGCGCTTTTGATCATCCCAAGTTATCGCTGGTGATTGGCGACGGTATCGAATTCATTCGCGATCTGCGCGAACAAGTTGATCTTATTACGCTCGATCTCACTGACCCGGTGGGTGAAGTCAAAGCGCTCTATTCACAAACGTTTTTTGCGGCCTGTAAATCCAGGCTCGCATCCGGCGGTGCACTCACCATTCATATCGGCTCACCGTTCGCGCATCCGTCCCGCGTGAGCCAAAGTGTCGCGAATTTGCGTGCCCAGTTTCGGTCGGTGAATGTTTGGTTTGTGCACATCCCCATGTATGGCGCAACGTGGGGTTTCGCCAGCGGGTCCGATGCCCTGGATCTTCGGGACATTGGCGCTGCGGAAATCGACAAACGATTAGCAGACCGCCAGATCGGCGCACGACAGTTTTACAACGGAGACACGCACCACGCGATGTTGGCACTGCCTGAATACGTTCGCGCGCTGTTGAGGTAACATCGCGTTTATTGACTGAACTTCATCGAGGACATTCGATGCTTAAAAAAATCCGTAAATCGAGTTCACATATTTCGCTGGTGTTGATTGGTGCCGCCGCTTTAGGGGTGACCGTGGCGGGCTGTTCAAAACAAGAAATGCGCCGCGATGTTTACGCGAATAAGCAGGATTGTTTGGCCGACTGGGGGCAAACTCCCCAAGACTGCGAACCCGCCTATGATCGTCCCACCGGCAACGGGGCGAACACCCATTACTACGGCCGCTCATACCCTTATTTCGGCGGATCATCCGGCGCGTCGTCGCCTTCGCGCTCGGGCAAAACTATCGGTTCATCCAGCGTCAGCCGCGGCGGGTTCGGTTCTAGCGGACATTCCTCGTCGGGTTGAGGATTCGAATAAAAGAATGAATCAAAGATGAAACGAGAAGATTTGATCCCGCGCGCCGACTGGCCGAAAAAAATGGAGGACCTTGGTTTTGGTTTTCATTCCATTGATGGCATTTATTGGGACGAGCGCGCCTGCTATTCGTTTACCGCAGCCCAGATCGATGTGTTGGAAACAGCCACCAGCGAATGCCACGAGATGTGCATTGCCGCGGCCCAGCATGTGATAAATAAAAAGCTGTACGAAAAATTCGCCATCCCGGCCGAATTTATTCCGTTGGTTGAGCGCTCGTGGAACAACGATGAAGCTACTCTGTTCGGCCGCTTTGATTTTTCTTGGGACGGTAACGGCCCACCAAAAATGCTCGAATACAACGCTGACACGCCGACCTCATTGATCGAGGCGAGCGTGGCGCAATGGTATTGGCTGCAAGAAGTGAAACCGGGCGCTGATCAATTTAACAGCATTCATGAGAAGTTGATTGCACGATTTCAGGAAATGGCAAAGGAGCTCGGCAACACAATTCACTTCACCTGTGTTGGCGACAGCGAGGAAGATTTTGGCAATCTCGAATACCTTCGCGATACCGCGACGCAGGCGGGGATCAGCGCTAAATTTATCGACATCGCGCATATTGGTTGGGACGCCATCGCGAAAAAATTCGCAGACGATGAATTTCAGGAAATCAAAACACTGTTCAAACTCTACCCGTGGGAATGGATGGTGCGCGAAGCGTTTGGCCGTAACCTGCTCGATAGCGACATGCGGATAATTGAGCCCGCATGGAAAATGCTGCTGGCCAATAAAGCGATTTTGCCGATTTTATGGGAGCTATATCCCGATCATCCCAATTTGTTGCCGGCCTATTTTGAACCACAGCGATTCGCGAGTGATTTTGTAAAAAAACCCCTGCTATCTCGTGAAGGTGCGAACGTCACGATTACCTCCAGCCGAGGTGAAATCGCGGTTCCCGGCGACTATGGTGCTGAGGGCTTTATTTATCAGGCTTACCATCCCGTGCCAAATTTTCGCACCAATGGTGAAGACAACTACGCCGTGATTGGCTCATGGATCATTGGCGATGAGCCCGCCGGGATGGGCATTCGCGAAGATGAATCGCCGGTCACCAAAAACACCAGCCGCTTTTTGCCGCATTACTTCGAATAGTTTTCCAACAACATCGGGAATAAAAAAATGAAATATCAAATCATGGAATCATTTTCCGGCTTCGACGATTTTCTTATCTATCTCGCCATCGCGTCTTTATTGCTGGCCATCTTCGTCGCGATTTATGTCCGTATTACCCCATACCGCGAGATTGGTCTGATCCGCGAAGGCAATATGGCCGCGGCGTTCAGTCTTTCCGGCACCTTAATTGGCATGGTTATCCCGCTATCGAACGCGGTCGAGTACAGTGTGAATCCCGTCGACATGGCGATTTGGGGATTCATCGCGTTGGCGATTCAACTGATCGTATTTGTCATCGCCCGGATCGCGCTGCCCAATATTGCGCAGGATATTCCGGCGGGTAAACAGTCCGCCGGGTTTTTTCTGGGCGCGATTTCGATCGCGGGCGGAATTCTGAATGCGGCGTGTATGACCTATTAGCGGGCGGTTAGACCCGTTCTGTTTCCGCCTGACCGGGCCGCCATTTCAACAGCCTGGTCTCGGCAAACGTCACCACATAATCGAGCAATAACGCAAAGACGGTCAGTACTAAAATACCAGCGAAAACCGTGTTGATATCAAACGTGCCTTCGGCTTGGTGAATCAGATAGCCGACGCCGCTCGCGCTACCCAAATATTCGCCCACCACCGCGCCGACAAATGCCATACCGACGGCGGTGTGCAGGCTGGAAAACACCCACGAGGTGGCGGACGGCAGATACACGAAGCGCAGCAATTGCGCCTTGGATGCGCCTAACATTCGCGCGTTGTTCAGGACCACGGGAGAGACTTCTTTTACACCTTGGTAGACATTAAAAAAGACGATGAAAAATACCAGGGTTACACCTAGCGCGACTTTCGACCAGATGCCGAGTCCGAACCACACCATGAAAATCGGTGCGAGAATCACGCGTGGCATTGCGTTTGCGGCTTTGATGTAGGGGTCGGCAATCGCCGAGGCCGTCGGCGACAAACCCAACCACAGGCCAACGCCCAAGCCTGATACGGTGCCGATCACAAACGCCAGGGCGGTTTCTTGCAGCGTGACCCAAAGATGCGGGTAAATTTCGCCGCCCGAAAACCACACCCATATTGCTTTAATAATTCGTAACGGCTCACCAAAAAAGAAAGCGGCTTTATCGTCGTTTTCGAAAACGAAATTCGGGAGTAAGCCGGGCGTGGTGAGTAAATGCCACGTCGCAAATAAGGCAACGAGCAGCAATATCTGCCAACTCCAAAGCGCTGTTTTTTTCATAGGGTTATTTTGTTAACTTGTTTGCCAACGGCTTCCACCAGTGCATCACATACGCCGTTTATGTTCGACAGCACGTCGTTGTTCCAGAATCTAAGCACCCAAAAGCCTTGAGACTCAAGCCAATAGGTTCTGCGTTGGTCATAATCTTGCTGTTCCGCATGTTGGCCGCCATCAAGCTCAACAATCAACATCGTCGCTTGACAGAGGAAGTCAGCGATGTAATTTCCGACGGGAACTTGGCGTTTGAATTTGTAGCCATTGAGTTGGCGATTGCGCAGTTTTGACCAGAGCATTTTCTCGGCTTCGGTTTGGTTGCAGCGGAGTTGGCGTGCGAACTTTAATGATTGAGAACCCTCATCCCCCGCCTTCTCCCTCAGGAGAAGGAGCCCTTCACGGTGACCTGCTGTTTCGCCCTCACTTTCTGGTGATATCGGTGTCTGCTGCTCTAAAAGCCCTTCTCCTAGGGGAGAAGGGTTGGGATGAGGGTTGCGGTGACTACGAGCTGGCATTCAAACCACCAGCTTATTTTTTGTTTGCTGATAACCCTTCAAAACCTCTTCTTTCATTGCACTCCAAATCTGCTCGTGCAGCGCCAGAAAACGTGGCGTCGTGCGAACCTCGGCCACATCACGTGGTCGCGGCAAGTCAATGATAAATTCACCAATGGGATGGGTGCCCGGCCCGGCGGCTAAAACAATCACCCGATCAGATAGCGAAATCGCTTCTTCAAGATCATGTGTAATAAACAGCACCGATTTTTTATCAGCTTCCCATAATTGCAACAACTCATTCTCCATCAACTGCCGCGTCTGAATATCGAGCGCTGAAAACGGCTCGTCCATTAGCATTATTTTCGGATCCAGAATCAGCATTTGCGCGAGCGCCACGCGTTTACGCATGCCGCCGGATAGCTGGTGCGGGTAGCGTGCGCCAAAACCGGCGAGGCCAACGCGTGCGAGCCAATCTTCGCCGCGCTGCTTTGCGTCTGCGGTCGCGACGCCGCGAAATTGCAAACCTGCCGTGACGTTATCGAGCGCCGAGCGCCATGGCATGAGCGATTCGGCTTGAAACATATAGCCGGCTTGGGCGTTGATGCCATGCAGCGGTTCGCCAAAGATTTTCACTGCACCCGATGATGCGCGCAGCAATCCCGCGGCGATATTCAATAGTGTCGATTTGCCGCAGCCGGTGGGCCCCACTACCGATACAAATTCACCGTCGGCAATTGCCAGGGTTGTATCTCGAACCGCGCAGTAACCGGCACCGCCGTTTGGGCTGCTAAAAGTGACGGATAGATTTTCAATGCTGAGCGCAGGTTTCATGCTGAGCGCAGTCTCAATCACTAGTGCTGGCGGGCGTTCTGGTGCATTTATGTGCCACGACACCCGCCGATATTAGGGTTTCAAATCGTAGCGCCACTATTTGTACTTTGCGCCCGCTTTTACAGCAAATGAATTATCAAAAGTCGATTCCAGCTTGATGGTGCCTGCGGTGGATGCGGCCATAACGGACGGCTCGAATTGTTTTAGCACGACGTAAACATTGTTGGCCGCTTTCATGCTCATTTGCCCGTCGGTTGAATAGCCGATCATATTTTTCAAAAGCGCTTGCTTGTAGATCGAGCGATCTCCCGCCAGATAGGCTTCCGGTACGACAGCCATGATTTGTTCCGGCGTGGCTTTGGCGATCCAGCGCAGCGCACGGACCATCGCGTTCACCGCAGCTTGTGTGGTGGCCGGATTTTTCTTAATGAAGTCTTCATTCGCGTACAAACACGACGCGAGATATTCGCCACCGTAAAGCTCTTTCATGCCTTTCTCAGTGCGACTGTCGGCGACGGCCACATACTTGCCGGTCGCTTCCAGCTGCGATATAACCGGATCAAGATTTGACATCCCATCCAGCTCACCTTTATCCATTGCCGCCACCGCACCCGCACCAGCGCCTACGCCGACAATGGCGACATCAGATGGCTTAAGCCCTTCTTTTGCCAGCAGGTTATTGATAAACATATTGGTCGACGAGCCCGGCGCGGTGACGCCAATCTTCAAACCCTTTAAATCCTTCGCGGATTTATATTTCGCCGCTTTATCCTTGGACATGACCAACGCGATCGAGGAGAAATTAGCCTGCAAGACGACGGCCTTGATCGGCTGTTTTTTGGCTTGCATATTGATTGTGTGTTCGAACGCGCCCGACACCATATCAGCGCTACCGCCGACCAGCGCCTGCAGGGCTTTAGCGCCGCCCGCGAAATCCGGGATTTCAACCTCAAGGCCTTCGTCTTTGAAATAGCCCTGGCGTTCCGCGATGGTCAGTGGCAGATAATAAAAAAGACTTTTTCCACCCACCGCGATGGTAATTTTTTTCTTTTCCAACGCTTGCGCAAAAGCCCCCGTGCCTGACAAAACAAAAATGCCAACAGTCGCTAATGCCATTCCTTTTAAGCCGACCGCACGTGTAAACAGATTAATTATTTTTGTAAACATGAGTCCTCCGTATAAAAATTATTATGCTGTGTAAAGCTTGTCCGGCACTGGATGCAAGTGCATCGTCTTACCCGCCTTCATGACTTGCCCGGGTACATCGTGACCGACGATAGCGGGAATCTTCACGGCAGCAGCCAGTAACTTATCAAGATCGATACCGGTGTCCAGCCCCATATCTTGCAGCATATTGACCAAATCTTCAGTACAAATATTGCCGGTGGCACCTGGCGCAAACGGGCAGCCGCCGAGCCCGGCAATCGAAGCGTCGTAGTGCACCACGCCCGCGGCAATCCCCGCCACCACATTGGCTAAGCCCATTCCACGCGTATTGTGGAAATGCAGTGTAATTTCAGTATCGGGAAAACGCTGTTTAGCGTCGCGCATCATGCGTTCAACCTGGCGCGGATTTGCCATGCCGGTGGTGTCTGCAAAAGTCAAACTGTCGAAACCAATCGCCAGGTATTTCTCGGCGATTTCCATGACCCGCGCCTCTGACACCACACCTTCAAACGGGCAGCCAAATGACGTAGACACCGTTCCATTTGTGCGAATACCCGCGCGTTTGGCCATCGGCACCATCTCGCTAAAGTCTTGCAACGATTGCGCCGTGGTGCGTTTCACATTCGCCATGTTGTGGGTCTCAGACGCTGACATGAATAAATTTATTTCATCAATTGCAGCCCCCGATTGATGGCACGCAATCGCACGTTCCATGCCTTTGATATTGGGGGTTAGCGCCGTGTATCGGACCCCTGCCACACGCTGAATATTTGCCAGCACTGCTTCCGCATCTGCCATATTGGGCACAAATTTGGGATGCACGAAAGAGGTGGCTTCGATCTTCGCCAAGCCGGTTTTGGATAGCAGATCGATAAATGCTATTTTGGTTTCAGTCGGGATAATAGTCTTCTCGATTTGAAATCCGTCTCGTACGCCGACATCGTTGATGTAGATGCGTTGATTAGACATGGTCAAACGTCTCCATTTTTGAAGCATCACGATCAAAGGTAAGTGTGGTTTCGCATCCAAGGCGCATATTTTTTGTACTGATTAAGCAGTCGCTGAAACCCGTCTTGCCAGCCGTAAATAAAGCGAAAGCACGTAAGATAACATCACGATTTTCAAACTCGAAATGCGGTGATCCAAGTAACTGTTCAATAGCGGTTGCTTGCCCACTCTTATCGAAACGGTAGCTAACTTTTAGTGTGCAAACTAGTTCAACCAGCACCACATCATTGATGAAAAAAGTATGACCTGATTCACTTTCTTCATTAATGCGCGCAGCAAGTAAACGCGCCTGCTTTTCGTCATCCCGTAGCAAATAACGAACGAGAGTATTGGTATCGAGACCAATCATTTGGCCGCACTATTTTTGACGCGAGATTTCTTGGGGGGTGGATACTTTGCAAGTATCTCCTGAGCGATACCCTCTTTCATTTGTTCTAGCGTTACGGGTGGCCCGTTGTATAGGTGTGACAAGCAGCCAAACAGATCGTGCACACTTGTGTTGACCGCTTTGACTTGATAACTCCCATCCTCGCGGCGAATGAAATCAACTTTATCGCCTGGCTTGAGCTTAAGGTCATCCCGCATCACTTTGGGGAGAGTGAGCTGGCCTTTGCTGGTCAATGTCGCGGTGGTCATAGATTTCCTTACACAATATTAAAGTAAGGAACAAGTGTAAGGAAAACCAATCACGGTGTCAAATGACGCGGCGCAAACGTAGCGCTGCCTGTGCCGTATCGTCATAGCCGAGTGCGGCCAAAACCTCCGCTGTATGCTGCCCGAGTTTCGGGCCGACCCAGCGCGTTTGTCCCGGTGTTTCAGATAGCTTCGGCACGATGCCAGGCAGCAATATTTCAGCACCGCTGCCAATCTGATGTTTCTCGATCATGCCGCGCGCCTGAAATTGCATGTCTTTCACAATGTCGGCTATTGAATAAATACGACCGGCCGGAACATCCGCTTTTTCCAGCGCGGCAAGCGCGCCATCGAGCGAATTCGCCGCCGTCCATGCGCCGATTGCATTATCAAGATCTGTTGTGCGCGCGGTGCGTCCCGCATTGTCCGCGAGCGTTGAATCATTCGCCAAATCGGCACGGCCGATTGCATGCATCATGCGTTTAAAAATAGAATCGCCGTTTGCACCGATGACGATGTATTGCCCATCGCCGCATAAATAGGTGTTCGACGGCACAATTCCAGGCAGTGACGCGCCGGTGCGTTCGCGCACAAATCCGGTCATGCCGAATTCCGGCAGCATCGATTCCATCATCGAAAAAACCGCCTCATATAAGGCCACGTCCACCATCTGCCCTCGCCCGGTGGAATGGCGATGATGTAGCGCCATCAACGCCCCCATGACGCCGTACATTGCGGCAAGTGAATCCCCGATTGAGATGCCGACGCGCACTGGCGCACGATCCGCATAGCCGGTGATATAGCGCATGCCGCCTATTGATTCGCCAATCGCGCCGAAGCCGACGCGATCTCTATATGGTCCTGTCTGACCGAAACCAGAGAGCCTGACCATAATGATTTTGGGATTAATCGCCGCCAGGGTTTCGTAGCCCAAACCCCATTTTTCCAATGTGCCGGGACGAAAGTTCTCCACCAAAATATCAGCGGTCGCGGCGAGGTTGCGCACGATTTCCTGACCCTCGGCCTCGCGCAAATTAATGGTTACCGACTTTTTATTGCGTGCCTGCGCGTACCACCAGAGCGAAGTCTTCTCATCCCCGTCATCGTGCAATTTGCGCCATGTACGAAGCGGGTCACCACCATCACTTTTATCATCCGCAGGCGCTTCGATTTTGACCACCTCTGCGCCAAATTCTGCCAGCAGACGTCCACAAAAAGGACCGGCAATTAGAGTGCCCATCTCGATGACTTTTAAGCCCGCGAGTGGACCGGTATTTTTTGGTTCAGTCATTGTATTTCTGCGCCCCTTAATAATCAGCCTTACATATTGCCACTAAAAAATGCTGGGGTTTTCGGGTCACGGCAAACGCTCGTAGGCGTTGACCTACAAAATTTTGAGCGCTTTTCCTACGAGCCTCAAATCCGCATTTTTCTAACTCACTTCGACGCTTGAATGCGCATAACTTTGCGTCGCTCAGCGGCTGCATTTAGCTATGAAGAAATGCATATTTTTGTTGATTTCAAGATAGTCGCTCTGCTGCTATGACTGATTATTTAAAGCGGAGTCGTCGCCGACATCCAACGGCGATGCGCGCGCGTACACCTACCAGCGATACGTCGCAGTTCAACAAAAACCAACTCTTCCAAGGAGTACACATGCAGTCAAAGCACCTGAGAAATCTCAGCACGACGGCGCTTGCCGCAACGCTGTTGAGTTCCGCCGTTGTTCTTACATTACCCGCGCACGCATCCAGTCATCGTGAAGCGCCCACGATCACGCAATATCCAAAAGTGGACAACACAGACGTCTATGCATTCCGCAGCTATGAACCCGGTCGCGCCGGTTTCGTGACGCTGATTGCCAACTTCATTCCATTGCAGGACTCGTATGGCGGCCCGAACTATTTCACGATGGATCCAGACGCGGTTTACGAGATTCATATCGATAACAACGGCGATGCCCGCGAAGATTTGACGTTCCAATTTAAATTCAAGCAGACATCAAAAGACATTTCGCTTAACGTGGGTGGGAAAAGCGTCGCCATTCCGCTGCGATATGCGGGCGCAATTACAGACGTTAATCCTGGCACGTTGAATCAGAATGAGAGCTACACCGTTGGTTTGATCAAAGGCGCACGTCGGCAACCTTCCGGCATGGCGGGCATGCTGACAAACCTCGCCGGTGGTTCGAGTGAGTTTCAAAAGCCGATCGATAACGTCGGCAACAAAACCATTCCTGATTACGCGGGCTATGCAAGCAAACACATGTACAACGTCAGCATCCCGGGCTGCGCCACGCCGGGTAAGGTATTTGTCGGTCAACGCCGCGAGGGTTTCGGCGTAAATTTGGGCGAAATTTTTGATTTGATCAATATCCCGACCGCAAAAGTTATTGGCAGCCGCACCGGTTCGACCAACACGCTGGAGGGGAAAAACATTACCTCCATCGCGCTGGAATTACCGATCGCCTGTGTTACCAACGCGGACGAGCCTGTCATCGGTGTGTGGAGTTCGGCGAGTTTGCCGCGTTCACGTTTGGTCGCCGACAAGCCGACGCCTTTGCGCAGCATTATTCTGGATCGCAACCTGCAACAGGTATCACGTCTGTCCGCACCGCTCGTCAATGAATTGGTGATCGGTCTAAAGGATAAGGATACGTTTAACACTAGCGAGCCTAAAGATGACGGCCAGTTTGCCGACTATGTGACCAACCCGACGCTGCCCGCGTTGATTGAGTTGCTTTACGGTGCAGACGGTGTGAGAGCGCCGACCGTATTCCCGCGCACTGATTTAGTCGCTGCTTTTCTAACCGGCGTTCCGGGCGTAAATCAGCCCAAGAATGTCGTCGGTTCGGAAATGATGCGCCTGAATACCGCGCTGCCGGTTACGCCAAAAGGGTCACAAAACAGCCTCGGTGCAGCAGCTTGCTTCGTTAACGGTGCCTTGACCTTGGCCAACACGGGTTGCGATCCTGCAGGCTTCCCAAATGGTCGTCGACCCGGCGACGACGTGGTGGATATTGCACTTCGTGTGGTGATGGGCTATTTGCTCCCACCGGGCGCGGGCAAGCCCGCCAGTGCCGGCCTGCCGTATACCGACGGCGTGTTGGTGGAAGACAGTCAGTTTGACAATGCATTTCCGTATTTGCGGACGCCAATTCCGGGCTCGCCTAACGGTAAAAACGGCGAATCGCCAAATATGTAATTAAGCGTTGCAGCGTTAGCTTCGTTGCGACACCACCGTACCTTCAGTTCCTTCATCGGGATCTGACGGCATGGTGGTGTGCGCATCGACTTTAGTAGCCAGCAAAGCTTTCAATTACCGAGAATTCAATCATGCAAATTCGCCATAGCGCCGTGGCACGCGGCCGTGTGTTGGCAGGTACTTTGCTCGCGCCGCTTTTACTGCTGGCGGTCAGCAATGTATCGCTCGCAGCGCCCTATATTCCGAACAGTGACGCAACGCCGCTTACACAGCTATCTACCAAGCTTGGGCCATCCGCCCAAATGACGACTCGAACTACACCGTCAAACCGCACGTTGCGGGCATTGCTGGCGCGTGATCCAAAAAACGTTGATCTGGCGGTGCGTATAGCCCAACTTTATGTGTCCCGCTCGCGTACCGAGTCCGATCCCCGCCTGCTAGGTCAGGCCCAAGCCGCGCTGGGTGCTTGGTGGTCGCAACCGGAACCGCCGGTTGCGGTGCTGCTGCTACGCGCGATCATTCGTCAAACCAATCACGATTTTATTCATGCCCGCCGCGACCTAGAACAAGCCGTGGCGCGCGAGCCCCGAAACGCCCAAGCTTGGCTCACGCTCGCGACGGTGCAACAAGTGACTGGCGATCTAAAAAGCGCGGCCGAAAGTTGTGCGCGATTAGCGCCGCTTGCGCCGGCCTTAATCAGCACGACTTGCATTGCAAACGTGAATGGCGCGCAGGGGCTGGCGAACGATGCGTTCGATGCGCTCTCGCGTGTATTGGCCGAATCCGCGACCGACCGCAGCACCACACCCGGCGTTAAAACATGGGTTCTCACCTTGCAGGCCGAACTCGCCGAGCGCTTGTCCCGCATGGCGGATGCCGAGCGTTTGTATCGCGCGAGCTTGGCCATTGATCCGTCGGATGCTTACACAATTGCCGCATTTTCTGATTTTCTTATCGATGCGGGTAGAGCCGCCGAGGTGTTGCCGCTGATACCTGCCACGACACCGACTGATATTTTATTGCTGCGTCGTGCGATTGCCGCAAAGGCGGTTTCTGCGCCAGATTCGGCGATGCTGGTGGATTTGATGGGTCAGCGTTTTGCCGCATCGCGGGCCCGTGGCGATCGTGTACATCTACGCGAAGAGGCACGGTTTGCATTGAGCCTAAAAAACGCACCAGACGAAGCATTAGAACTCGCCCGCGCAAATTGGGCTGTGCAAAAAGAGCCACTTGATGCACGCATCGGGTTGGAAGCCGCGCTGGCGGCAAAACGTCCCGATGCCGCACGCGAAATAGTCGCGTGGGTGGACAGCACAAAACTACAAGGCAATAAATTAGCGCAACTCACTACCTTGGCACGTTCGCCATGATGAGGCGCTGTTTGAAACGCATGCTTGCGCGCGCGCGGACGTTGTTAAATCTGATGCCGCTAGTTGTGATGGCCGCGATGTTGGTCCATGCGCCGCTGGCGAGCGCGCACAAGGCGAGCGACAGCTTCCTCGCGCTGCAAACCAACGGCAGCAAAATCAGCGGTCAGTGGGATATTTCGCTGCGCGATCTTGATCTGGTGCTGGAGCTTGACCGCGACGGCGACAGTGTCATCAACTGGGGCGAAGTACGGACGCGCGAGGCCGATATTGATACCTATGCGCGTGCAGGCTTGGACTTGAAGACCGGGCAAAGCATCTGCCCGTGGGAGGTCACCGACCATCTGATCGACAACCATACCGATGGCGCATACGTGGTGCTGAAACTGGCGGCGGTCTGCCCGACTGCCATCACGGCATTGACGGTTGACTATAAATTGCTGTTCGAAGTCGACGCGCAACATCGCGGTTTGCTGAAGCTTGAAAATCCTTCAGAAGAAGGCGCTGTTCGCACCATGACCGCGGTTTTCCCGGCTGAGAATGCGGTGCAAACGTTTAACGTATCTGCTGGCGGCGGTTCGCCGATTCTGGCCAAGCTCGCTCAGCTGGGCACCTATGTGGCTGACGGCATAAAACATATCGCAATTGGTTTTGATCACATTTTATTTTTGGTCGCGCTGCTGTTGCCCGCGGTCCTCGTGAGAACCAAGGATGACCGCACAGGTGAGGCGCGCTGGATGCCGGTTGCCGATATGCATACCGCGTTCATTACGGTTCTAAAAATTGTGACCGCATTCACCATCGCCCACTCCATCACCTTATCGCTAGCTGCGCTGGATATCGTACGTTTGCCGTCGCGCTTGGTTGAGTCATTGATCGCGGTATCGGTGTTCGCTACCGCGCTCGACAATTTGTGGCCGTTTTTGCCGAAGAAGCGTTGGTTGGTGGCATTTTCATTCGGGCTCATTCATGGCTTCGGCTTTGCGAGCGTGCTGGCGGATCTCAACCTGCCGAATTCATCTTTGCTGTTATCGCTGCTGGGATTCAACATTGGTGTCGAGGTCGGGCAACTGGTATTGGTCGCGATTCTGATACCGCTGGCCTATCTGTCCCGGACCACCCGCGCCTATCCACGCATCGCCCTGCAAGCAGGATCGGTCGCGATCGCCGCGGTCTCGCTGGGCTGGCTCTTAGAGCGCAGCCTCAATCTGCAGCTCATGCCTTTTTAAATCAAATCAATCCGCTTCACCGCTCACGCTTTACCTTCAACTCCAGCCTCAACTACTCCACTCAAAAAAAGGAAATATGATGAAAAAGAAAATCGCAATTGCTATATTCGGCGCGCTTGGCTTGGGTGCGGCAGCGCCTTCTTATGCCCAATGGTACGTCGGCGCCAGCGTAGGCCGGTCAGACAGCACCTTTGATAATGCAGCGTTTGCAGATCAATTTCTGGACTTGGGTTTCACCAGTGCGACCACCAACAGCAGCACCCGTGGTACCGGCTATCGCGCGTTTGGTGGATACCAGCTTCACAAATATATTGCCGCCGAAGTCGCCTACGTTGACGCCGGACGTTTCCAATCCCATACGGAAGTCACGCCTGCCGGTGTCTTGAATGGCTCAACCAAAATTGATGGGGTCGAGGTCTCGGCCGTCGGCACGCTGCCGATCGGGGACCGTTTCAGTATTTTCGGTCGCGTTGGTGCGTTTGCCGCAGACACGCGAACTTCGTATAAAGGCGGAGGCTCGGTGATTACAGTAACCGGCGGCGATATTCAAGAACGTCGGCAGACCAAATTAAGCTATGGTGCCGGTGTGAGCTATAACATCAACAACAATGTTGCCGTGCGCGGTGATTGGTCGCGCTATAACAAGCTGGGCGATGATTTCACGGGCGGCAAGACAAACGTCAACCTTTATGCGATTGGCGTGGTGTACAAGTTTTAACGCGGGCTTGCGTTGCAGTCTGCGCGGCTCGATGGTCGGCGGCGCGGATGAAATTTGCAGCAGTTCGTGTTTTATTTTGAAAGTCGTTTACTGGCGGGCGCTTCCGGACAGTTTGTGCTCGAAACGAGCGCCCAGTCTAGTGTTTCAAGGATGCACCGAGCGTTGCTCGCAATCGGGCCTGTTTACCCGTCATCACCGAATCTGGTAGCGTATTGGATATTGTGGATATTGTGGTCACGAATTAGCACATGCCACAATTGCGCGAGTCATTGCGCTTTCCAACCAGTCTCGGGCGACCATGAAAACTATTCTCATTGCAAATCCCAAAGGTGGCGCGGGTAAAACCACGCTCTCCACCAATTTGGCGGGCTTCCTCGCGCACGCCGGCGAGGATGTTTTTTTGTGGGATCTGGATCGGCAAAAATCGGCGCTGCATTGGCTCTCCCAGCGGTCCGCGAGCTTGCCGCCGATTGGCAGGCTTGACGCGGTCAAGGATAAGTCGGGTGCGGGCTGGTTGATTTTGGATTCGCCCGCCGGTTTGCATGGCGAGAAGCTGTCAGAGCTATTGAAACGGGTTGAAAAAGTCCTCGTACCCATCGTGCCGTCAAGCTTTGATCTCGCCGCCACGCGGACGTTTTTAGGCGAGCTCACAGATGAAAAAAGCGTGCGTAAAGGACGCGCTTTTGTGGCGATTGTGGGCATGCGGGTGGATGCGCGCACCCGCGCGGCAGAGAAGCTCGATGACTTTTTGGCACCAGTCGACCTACCGGTATTGACACATCTGCGCGATACCCAAAACTATGTCACCGCCGCGTTTGAGGGTAAATCGATTTTTGATATGGCCCCATCACAGGTGGCGCAAGACGTCGAGCAGTGGCAGCCGATTTTAAAATGGTTGCGGACTTAGCCGTTCCCCTATCTTGTCGATGGAAAACTTAAAAAAGACCGCAGCTCGTCACGTGGTGGCGGCGTGTAAAAAGCTACTTTCCGAGGAAGGCGAGGCATCGGGCACGACCCGTGCGCAGCAGACCTTGGCTTTGTACTCGGCATTGGATGGGCCACACCGACTGCAATGGTTTGCGGCCTTAAAGCGCGAGTTCGCACCGGACCCCAAGCGCGTATTGGCCGCTGCAACGGCATATGCGGATGAACCGTCTTCGAGTAATCTTGAGACGCTAACGGTCGAGGCGGAACCGCCGCGACAGGAGCTGTTACGGCGCCTGAATCGCGCGCCCGGCGGCACTCGCGCGATCGTCAGCATGCGTGAAAGATTGCTTGATGCGCTGCGCAAGGACGCTGAGCTCAAACAAGTTGATGCTGACTTTCGCCATCTGCTGTCGTCGTGGTTCAATCCGGGGTTTTTACAGATGGTACGCGTCGACTGGAACTCATCGGCCACACTCTTGGAACAGGTGATCAAATACGAGGCCGTACATGAGGTTCGCGGCTGGAATGAT
>JBBRFJ010000004.1:0-54921 GCA_038224475.1 Burkholderiales bacterium | reverse complement strand
AAAATCAGCGGGCAGATCATGATAAAAAATCGGTGCCGCCGTTTCCGGCAAAACGATCAGCTTGGCGCGCGACTTCAGCGCCAGCTCCTGATAGTTAAACAGGCTATTGCTCAATTCATCTTCGCGCCATTTGAGCTCTTGGCTGATATTGCCTTGCAATAGCGCCACACTCAGTGGCGCGCCAGAAGGCGTGCTCCAAGGCACCGCTTGCAACACAAAACCTGCGCCCCACACGATAACGATCCCGACGGAGAGCAACGTTCTCATGCGGCGTGAGAGGCTAGCGCGGCGGATCAACAACAGAGTCAGCCCTCCCGCTGTGATCGCCAATAACCACGAAATACCGAACATGCCCACCACCGGCGCGTATCCCGCGAGTGGGGCGGGAATCATGCCGCCCGGCGTTTGCGAATAACCTGCGCTCATCCACGGAAAGCCGGTCACCACATAGCCGCGCAAATATTCAAACCCCACAAAACTGGTGGGCATTACGCCGAGCAAGGTTGTTGTGGCAGAAAACTTTTTGCCGAGTTTATGGGCGACAGCGCACGCGAGGGTGGGGTATGCAGAGATATAGCAACAAAACAAAAATATGGCGAGCGCTGCCAGTGGCGCGGGCATATTGCCATAGACGTGAATGGCGACATAGAGCCATGAGACGCCAAATAAAAACAGCCCAAGACCCCACGTAAAACCAATCAGGGCGGCCTGTTTGGCGGAAGATGCTTGCATCCAAAGCGCGAACAAAATCACCAACGAAACTAGAACACAGGGCCACATGTAGAAAGGCGCAAAGCCGAGCACGCCAATCGCACCGCCTGCAAAAGCAATCAGGGCCTGAATAATGCGCGATTGCGGAAACAAACGACGTTGCAACGTCGATGCAACCATCAAACTAAGGAGCCTCGCTTGCGGTCGCGGAGTCCCCGGCGGACTCAACAATTTTCTCAACCAGAATCGAGTGCACCTTGCGGCTATCCGCGCGCAGCACACTGAATTTGAAACCATCGAATGTGACGACTTCGCCGCGTTTCGGCACGTGGCCAAATTGGTTGATGACTAATCCGCCGACAGTATCAAAATCTTCGTCTGAGAACTCGGTGCCGAAATGTTCGTTGAAATCTGCAATTTCGGTGACTGCCTTGACGCGGAAACGACTGGATTTATCGGGAAGAATATTGTCTTCTGTTTCATCGAAATCAAATTCATCCTCAATATCACCCACAATCTGTTCCAGCACATCTTCGATCGTCACGAGCCCCGCCACGCCGCCATATTCATCGACCACAATCGCGATGTGATTACGGTTTTCCTTGAAGTCGCGCAACAGCACATTAAGCCGCTTGGATTCCGGCACAAACACCGCCGGCCGCAGCATATCGCGCATGTCGAATTCATCCACGTTCGCGTAATAGCGCAGCAAATCTTTGGCCAGCAAAATCCCGATTACGTTATCTTTGCTGTCTTCAAACACAGGAAATCGCGAGTGCGCGGTTTCGATCACCAGCGGAATAAACGCGGCCGGTTCATCGAGCACATTAATCATGTCCATCTGCGAGCGCGGAATCATCACATCGCGCGTCTGCATTTCGGATACCTGCATCACGCCCTCGATCATCGACAGCGCGTCGGCATCCAGCAATTCTTTCTCATGTGCCGCGTGCAAAAGCTCTACTAATTGGTCGCGGTCTTCGGGCTCGCGTAACAACATTGAAGACAGGCGCTCCAGCATCGAGCGCTTGGGGGTGGGGTCCATAAGGGAAGTAGGTTGTTGCGAAGTGGTTAATGTATCACAGGGTTTAATTTGCTCTGTGACAGAGGGTGTGCGTTCTGCGCGAAAAAATGAAGGTGCGCTTCGGGATTGCCGTTTGGGGCAGTTTTGGCGGGAGAGAGCCGTGGATGTTCGTCCTTTAGCTTCAAACCTCAGCACATAGCATTCTCGCTCGCTTTACAGCGTTGCATCACTCAGGTTTAGAAAACTCTGACTCTGTTGTTTGCGTTACTAATTCACGGTACGAAATTGACAAAGCCACGACTTCTACGGCTAGCAGCGCAGTAAAAATGGATGTGTATAGAACGTATTCGAATGTATTTGTGTCGTTATTAAAAAGGTTATCAGCGATTGCTTTCAATAGCCAAGGCATCAGGCTCACCGATACCATCAAACGCCAGCCATTTCCTTTCGACATCAGCAACGACTCCTTTAAACGAAGTTGCTTATCTACAGCAATTGAAGGTAAAACTAGGCTTATGCGAGCGAATAAATAACAATAAATTAAACTAACCGCCATTTGAATGTACGGCGATGCAGAAGGCTGGTTAAGGAATTGAGTGTTGTGGAAACTCTCAACAAACATCAACGCAACAGCGGTGCTGAAAAAAATTAAACTAACAACAATCAGCCAAATTATTATCCCCCAGCATAAAAACTTTGTTTCGCGCCGCGACCATTTGGGTACCGCCCATGTCCCAACAGGCTCAATATTCAACAAAACTACGCGATGGCAATTTACTGCAAAAAATGTGAATAAAAAAGAGTAGGTGAACACGGAAAGCCAGCGGAAACTTGGCGATAACTTTCCTGCCAAAAAATCCCAAGTTAGCGTATTTACGACAATGAATAAAAATGGCACCCACAGGGCGTGAAAAAAGTCTGTTCGGCGAATCCATACCAATGCAAATGCATCAAATATGATTTTGATTGGGCGTAATTGCGGTGCGGTATTACTCATGCTCTTAACTCTTCAATAGGTTTAATGGATATCGCCGGGTACATTTTTTTCATTCATAAGGATGCCGAAACCCCAACCCGATCACAATTTCCGCCTCTCTCGCCTCCATCGCCTTCGCTTCCTTCACAATCTCATGATCGAATCCAGCCAGATGTAAAACGCCATGCACGACGAGGTGCACATAGTGGGCATTTATAAGTTTTCCTTGCTCGCGGGCTTCACGATTCAAGACCTGAGCACAGAGCACGATATCGCCTTCAAGCGTTTTGGCTTGTGGTTCGCTGTAGACGAAGGTAAGGACATTCGTGGCGTAATCTTTACCGCGAAACGCCAGATTTAATTCACGGGCCTCAACGGTGTTGACGATGCGCAGCGTTAGCTCGGCGGGTTTGTCAATAGTGTCGAGCGCCGCACCAATCCATTTGCGCAGGGCGCGGTCGTTGGGGATGCTCGCGAGCCGACTTATGCGTTGGATGGTGATTTTTGATTTTTTAGGCGCGGGCATTTGTCGTTGTTAGGTGCGAGCAGCTTTTTCTGCACGTCCGCTTGGATTCAAGCGCTATCGCCGCTTTCCATTCAACTCATAAGCGGTGACGATTGATTGCACCAGAGGATGCCGCACCACATCGGCCGCCTGAAAAATGGTGAAGCCAATATCGGCCACACCGTGCAGCACATTGCGCGCATCGACTAGGCCGCTCAAGGTGCCTTGGCGCAAATCCACTTGTGTCACATCGCCGGTGATGACAGCTTTGGTGCCAAAGCCAATTCGCGTTAAAAACATTTTCATTTGTTCGGGCGTGGTGTTTTGCGCCTCATCAAGAATGATGAACGAATTATTCAGGGTGCGGCCGCGCATAAAAGCCAGCGGGGCGATTTCGATTTGACTGCGCTCGAACATGCGCTGCACTTTATCGAAGCCGAGTAAATCGTACAGCGCGTCATAGAGCGGGCGCAGGTACGGATCAATTTTCTGGCTGATGTCGCCCGGTAAAAAACCAAGGCGTTCACCTGCTTCCACCGTCGGGCGCGTGAGCAAAATACGCTTCACCAAATCGCGTTCAAACGCGTCCACCGCACAAGCCACCGCAAGATAGGTTTTACCCGTTCCAGCGGGGCCGACGCCGAAGGTGATGTCGTAGGTTTGCATCTGCTTGATGTATTGCGCCTGATGGTCGGTGCGGGCGCGCAGGTCGGGCCGACGTGTGTGCATGCCCACTGAACGCGCGATGCTATCGGGCGAATTTTCGGGGTCTTCAAACAGCGCGCCGTCGGCGCGTGAAACCTTAACGGGCTTGACGATTTCGGTGCCGCGGTTGCGCGCCAGCTCGACCAGACCTAGCTGGATTTCCTCGGTCGTCAAATTGCGCGTGGCGCGCATATAAAAACGATTTAGGGCTTTGGCCGCGAGCTCGATTTTGTCGCGTTCGCCCGATACATTAAACTTTGCGCCGCGGCGCGCAATCAATACATCGAGTGATGATTCAATTTGCCGCAAATTCTCATCCAGCGAGCCGCACAGCACAGCCAGGCGACGGTTATCAATAGGCGTGAAACTGAATTCGAGTGAAGGTGTCTTCATCGAATTAGGCGAGCACGATTTCGTTGGTGAGCACCTCACCGCGTAAGGTGTAGTGCATCGCTTCGGTTATTTTCATCTCTACAAAAGTGCCGATCAATCGTTTCGCGCCCGGAAAATTAATCACGCGATTGTTGTCGGTGCGGCCCATCAATTCATTGTCATCTTTACGCGAGACACCCTCGACCAATACGCGTTGGGTGCTGCCGAGCATCGCTTTTGAAATAGCCGTGCCCTGATCTTCCAACACTCGTTGCAAGCGTTGCAGGCGTTTGAGTTTTACATCGTATGGCGTGTCATCGGTCAAGCTCGCCGCAGGCGTGCCGGGACGGCGCGAATAAAGGAACGAAAAGCTGATATCGAATTGAATATCCTCGACCAGCTTCATGGTTTTTTCAAAATCCTCTTCGGTCTCACCTGGGAAGCCGATGATGAAATCGCTGGAGATGGTGATGTCAGGCCGCACGGCGCGCAGACGGCGAATAATCGACTTGTATTCCATCGCGGTGTAGTTGCGCTTCATGGCTGCCAGCACGCGATCTGAGCCCGATTGCACCGGCAAATGTAATTGCGACACCAGCTTTGGCAATTTGCCGTAAGCGTCAATCAGGCGCTGCGTAAACTCAAGCGGGTGAGAGGTTGTGTAGCGAATGCGCGCGATTTCAGGGATCGCATGAATGGCTCCCAGCAGTAACGCAAAATCCGCATCTTCTCCGTCGGCCATTTTGCCGATATAGGCATTCACGTTTTGACCCAGCAGCGTGACTTCTTTCACGCCTTTGCTTACCAGCTCGTGAATGTCCTTCAGCACATCATCAAACGGCCGCGAAATTTCTTCGCCGCGTGTGTATGGCACAACGCAAAAGCTACAATATTTTGAGCAGCCTTCCATGATTGACACAAATGCGGTCACGCCATCCACCCGTGCTGGCGGCAAGTCGTCAAATTTTTCATTTTCGGGAAACGAAATATCGACCTGTGAGGCGCCCGTAGTGCGCTGCGCTTTGATCATTTGCGGCAGGCGGTGAAGCGTTTGCGGCCCGAAAACCAGATCAACATACGGCGCGCGCTTGACAATCGTTTCGCCCTCCTGCGAAGCAACGCAGCCGCCAACGCCGATCAGCAAGTCGGGTTTTACCTTCTTTAGTTCGCGTAAACGGCCTAAATCCGAGAAAACTTTTTCCTGCGCTTTTTCGCGCACCGAGCAGGTGTTGAGCAGCACCACATCTGCGTCTTCAGCTTTATCCGTCTTCTCATAGCCTTCAAACGCATGCAATACGTCCGCCATTTTGTCAGAGTCGTATTCATTCATCTGACACCCGAAGGTTTTGATGAACAGTTTTTTAGACGCAGGCTTCGTGACGGGTGCGGTCATGCTTGGCTCCTGGAAAACGGGGACTAGCCCGGGCAGGTGAATGAAAGTAAGCGGAAGAGAAGCTGAAACAACGATGGGTCGCTCGGTGCGACCCTTCTGTAATATTTTTGGTGGCCAATCCCTGATTCGAACAGGGGACCTGCGGATTATGATTCCGTCGCTCTAACCGGCTGAGCTAATTGGCCAAACTCGTTTCCTGCAGCGTCAGCTACCGCGCCGCAACAAGGGCACGAATATTGGCACTCAAGGGTTTGTTTGTCAACCTTATTTGCAGGGCAAATGGTGCCGCGTGGGCGTCTGTGCAACACCGTAACATATTGTTTAATATCAATATATCTACCGAATAACCTAAATACGTATTTTATTGACTATCGAGTATTGACATTCATGTTGCGGCGCACCATAGTTTGCGCCGCGGTGGGTAGTGCTTGGCTGACTGTGTTTTGGAAGCGGTTGCAATCAATTGGTTAGCCGTAAACTCTCTGCATCTCTATGAAACCGATCTTGTACCAACATTATTTAAACGGTCGTCCTTGCGCCGTGCCCATTTTAGATCTGGCTCCCCGCCGGAATCTTCATACTTGGTTGGTGGTTCATTTCAGTCCTCCTCTTTACGCAGAGCCTGAGCCGATCGCGGATTCGTATTCTTTGTTCGCAGCTCAATAGGCAGGGCAAACCCATGAAAAAATCAGACCAAAAACTTGGCGCACTTACCGTTGGTGCTATCGGCATCGTTTTCGGCGACATTGGCACCAGTCCGCTGTATGCGCTGAAGGAATCCTTTTCACCCGTGCACGGTATTCCGATCACAGAAACGTCGGTGATGGGCATTTTATCGGTGATGTTTTGGGCGATGACGGCGCTGGTCACGGTCAAATATCTTGTGTTCATGATGCGCGCGGATAACAAAGGCGAAGGCGGGATTCTCGCGCTTACCGCGCTTGCGCAGCGCTGCTTCCGGCAATCATCGCGGGCGCGTTGGCTGGTGGTGGCACTTGGTATTTTTGGTGCCTCGATGTTTTACGGCGATGCGATTATTACACCGGCCATGTCGGTGTTATCGGCAGTAGAAGGGCTAAACGAAGTCGCGCCGACGCTTGAACAATTTGTATTGCCGATTTCGATTGGGATTCTAATTGCTCTATTCATGATTCAAAAACATGGCACCTCGGCGATAGGCAGGTTTTTTGGACCCACAATGGTGCTGTGGATTTTGGTGCTTGCGCTGTTGGGTATCGTGCAGATCGTGCAACATCCCAGCATTCTTGCCGCACTGAACCCATGGTATAGCTGGCAATTCTTCATTCAGCATGGCGTTGCTGCGTGGGTAACGCTGGGCGCAGTTGTTTTATGCGTGACCGGCGGCGAGGCGTTATATGCGGATATGGGACATTTTGGTAAGCGTCCAATCCGATATGGCTGGTTTGTATTGGTGTGGCCTGCGTTGTTGGTTAACTACTTTGGTCAAGGTGCGCTGGTGATGGCGGACCCTGCAACGATTGCAAATCCGTTCTACAAAATGGCACCGCCGTGGGCACTCATTCCGCTGATTATTCTGGCGACCTCGGCCGCGATTATTGCTTCGCAGGCTGTGATTTCCGGTGCGTTTAGTTTGACCAAGCAAGCGATCCAGCTTGGTTTCTTGCCACGCTTTAGCATTCAATACACATCGGATAAAGAGATTGGGCAGATTTATGTGCCGTTCATCAATTGGGGATTGCTGCTCGGCATTATTGTGCTCGTGGTGATTTTCAAAAACTCTACCAATCTCGCTGCCGCCTACGGCATCGCTGTCATGCTCACTATGACCATCGATACTTTTTTGCTGTTTGTCGTAATGACGAGGATTTGGCGTTGGAATAAGTGGATTGCGTTTGTGTTGATTGGCGGCATTCTTGCCAACGATGTGATGTTCTTATCGGCGACGATGCTCAAAATTGCCGACGGTGGCTGGTTCCCGCTGCTTATCGGTGCGGTTATGTTTACGGTCATGAGCACCTGGTATCGCGGACGCCAGATTGTGCGTCGCGTGACGAACGAAAGTGCAATGCCCCTGAAATTATTTGTCGATTCCATTTCCGCGAGCCCACCGCACAAAGTGTCAGGCACCGGCATTTTTATGACGACCAATCCGGATGGCGTACCCAATGCCATGTTGCACAATTTGAAGCACAACAAAGTGCTGCATGAGCGCGTGGTGATTCTGTCGATCGTGAATGAAGATATTCCGTATGTGCCAAAAGAAGACTATGTGTGGATTGAAGACATGAAACATGGTTTCTGGAAAATTACGGGACACTATGGCTTCAAAGAGCAGCCCGATATCCCGAAAATGTTGGCCGATTGCCGGTTGCAGTCGATGAGTTTTGACATGATGGAAACCACCTTCTTTATAAACCGCGAAACGCTGATCGCAACGCCCGGCGGCGGCATGGCGTTGTGGCGCGAACGACTGTTCGTATGGATGTCGCATTTAGCCGCGAAAGCGTCAGATTACTTTCGGATCCCGACCAATCGCGTCGTCGAGCTGGGTACTCAAGTAGAAATTTAATTGAGATTGAAACGCAAGGCGGGACGGGCGGTTCAAGAGATTATCGGCTGTTAATGCCCGTCGAATAAGCATTGGATTCAAGCTCCCAGCTCATACGCAAAGCCGGTAGCTGGGTTTGAATTCAGCGTCAACTTCATTAGTTGCGGCTTATTTACGTTCATTTTACAAAATATCGATAATTTATGTTGACGTTACGTACTGGATACGCGCACTATTTACGCAAGTGAAAACCGTGTCACGTCACAAACGCGACCAGCTCTCAACCGCCGCAGCCTGTCTCCAAATAGCTACTTATCATGGTCATGTCGCGTTTCGCGATAGGATTTATGTGTCCTCACTATTTGGATTTACTTGCTACTTCCTTAATTAAAAACGAAGGAACATCCCCGCCATGCGTAAATTGATTACCGCCATTCCCTTTGCAATCTTGTCGCTATCTGTGCTCGGTGCGGAACCGATCGACTTATCGGCGCGGTCTAACGGCGCTACTAATCTTGTTACGTCGGTCGATAGCGAGATTTATTACGAGCCGATTGACAAGCGCGCATTGCCCGCCGAACGATTTATCGGCTTTACGCCGGATCAGATGGTCTCGCGCGTCAGCCTGATCGCGCCAAGCGCCGCGGATGTGGTGCAGGCAAAAATTAATAACGTCCGGTATGAAAAGCGTGGCAACCCCGGTTTTGATGAGCTGCAGCCGCAAGAGCGCCCGCAACAGATTGGACTACCCGCATTTGTGAGTGAATCTGCCGCCAGAGGCCTTGCACCGAATGCACTGATGTGGCTGCCTGATGGCAGCGGCGGCGCGGTAGCGCGCTTTGATGTAACGTCCGCGGATGCCAAAGCCATTCGTCTTGGGTTTAGCGTGGGCAATGTGCCGCGCGGAGCCACACTTCGATTCGTCGGCAGCGCTGAAAATGATCGCGTTTTTGCTGTGTCAGGCGCGGATATCGCCGCAAGTGAAGAGGGTGAATATTGGTCACCGATTGTTTTAGGCGACACCATCAGTGTTGAAATTCAGTTGAAGTCGTTTCGTGATCGCGCCCGACTTGATCTCGAAGTGTTCGGCGGTTCGCATTTCTTCGCAAACCCTGCGCACAATGACAATGATTTATTAAAAGCAACCAAGGCTGGATCGGGCAGCTGCGAGGTGAACGTTATCTGCTCCTCGAACACGGCTGCAAAAGCGGTCGCCGCCGCCGTTACCCGCCTTGTTTTCACCAAAAGCGGTAGCTCCTATCTTTGCACCGCGACCCTGTTAAACGACACCGACACCACCACTAACCGCCCGTATCTCTATTCGGCCAACCATTGCATCAGCACCAGCACCGTGGCGAATACGCTACAGACGTTCTGGAATTATCAGGCCGCCTCCTGCGGAGGCACTTCTTCCGGCCCATACACCACGCTCGCGGGCGGGGCTTATCTGCGGGTGACGGATTTTAATTCCGACATCACGCTGATGGAAATGAAGCAGGCACCCCCAAGCGGCGCGCTGTTCGCGGGCTGGAATGCCGGCACCATCGCCAACAACACCAGCGTTATCGGGATCCACCATCCGGCTGGCGATATCAAGAAAATTTCGCTCGGCACCATGAACAATAACAATGCCTCCGGCATCGATGGCAAGACCGGCAAATACTACCAAGTCGTCTGGAGTTCCGGCGTAACCGAAGGTGGCTCGTCAGGCTCCGGCGTGTTTACAAAATCCACCAGCGGCAACTATCAACTGCGGGGCGGTTTGCTCGGCGGCAGTTCGTTCTGTAATGCGCAGACCTCGCCAGACATCTATTCGCGTATGGACTTGAAATACAGCCTACTACAGCCTTATCTTGCGCCATAGATCGTACCCTAGCTTGCACCGTAAAGCTGTGCAGTAGCATCAATAAAAGCGGCCCATGAATTTCACTGGCCGTTTTACGTTGACGTGAATCTTCGAAACCAAAGTGTCCAATCCACAGCTCTCTCCGGCCATTTATTGCCTGAGAAGAGCGTAGATATAAGCGCTTGGTCAACTAGTGGGCCTATTTTCGCGCGGCGCTTGTGATCCATGGTTCTAAGCGCTGGCCGAACGAAATATCCACGGCATAGCGCCGTCGCTTAGATGCAGACGCGACTTTTGTTGACGGCGGGATCTGCTCGAACGCATCCTCTGATGTGTCTTCAGCCATACCTTCAAATACGCTGCGTAATTCCAGCGAGACGTTCAATCTATCTATATTCATTTTACTCACCATGCCGGTCAGCTTGGGCGGGTCATTTGCACGGTCGCGTGAGGTTGCATTCCACGAAGGTCGGATTTGGCCGCGCACAATGGCATAGCGGCGTTGGTCGGCGTATACAGCGCGCAGAACGGCCAAGTCCAGACCGGCATCGACAACAAACAGGCGGCTGTTTTTGTTGCGTTCCTCTTCCAGCAATCTCGCGTCCTCTTTGCTACCGCTGTTATATTTTATGGCGCGTGCAAGCGCGGTTTGGTAGGCGGCACCGTCGTTCTCCAGGACGAGCAGCACATCGCGCGGCAGCCGTCGACCAAACGAAGTGCCTCCGCTCGCGAAGCGATTTTCCGGTTCGCGTGTAAAGCCGAGGGTTGCCATTTTCGCGGCATTCAACCATTCCACCTCGCCCTGATACCAGCCATAGCGCCAAGAATTATTTGGCGTTTCGCTGCCTGTTTGCGGCTCCGGCGGTAGTGCGCGCCATGCGATTTGAAGCGATATGCTGCTGTCTTCTTTGTTATCACGCCATCGGTCGAGCGTGAGTTCACGCTCGCTCAGCGTAAGCGTGCTTTCGGCGGGTCCGCTGCGGTTATAAAAAACACCGGCGAGTACGACTAGATTGACGCCAATAATTAAAGCCAGACCAATGATTAGGGTGCGCGTGGGGCTCCAGTTCATAGTTTCATTCTCCCGACGCGTTTGCGGTGACTGCATCGACCGAACGCAGCCTCCGAAACACGAATAACAGCAAGACGGCGGTCAAGCCAAGCAGCAGAAAGAACAAATATTTCGGCATGAGCTCCCACCACCAGTCAAACATTTTCGTATACAGAAAAATCACAAATAAAGTCACTCCCGTATTGACGACGTCGTTGAGTCGGCGATTCACGCCGTACCAAATCGCGGCTGCAGTGCCCGCAAACCCAAGCGTTTGGTAGATGCCCTCCACGGTCTTAGGTGAAAGTGGCAGATAGCTGCTCGCACCCCAATTCGACATTAACAACACCGGCAAAAAGAAGGCCAGCAGCGCAATGATCCGGTAGGCTGGCGCGAAGGCATCGAAACGGCGGTGATTGATCACTTGTGGGACGAAAAACAGCGCAATCGCGACCGGCAGAAAGTTCTCGGGACGCTCGCCAAAGTCGAGCCAGTACATGCCGCCCCAAGTGCCGACGCGCGTCGCGACAAACGCGATCACGCACAGCAAGCCCGCGACCAGCAGCAGCCGCAAATCAAGCGTATAGGCCAGTAGTAGCGCAAACGCCGCCCATGGCAGCAGCGCTTGGTCTGATGGCGTGATGTTAAAAATTTGCCCCAGCATCACCAAATTCAACACAAAGCAGGCAAACGAGACTAGCGCGGCCAGCTTGGCAAAATAGCCGCTGTTGTCTTTTTTCTCGATCCACAGAGTGATTAAAAATGTTGCCAGCGTTACGGAAATCAGGATGATGACCTGCACGGCGGTTGTGAGCCAGCCCCAAAATTGATAAAACAAAAAAAACACGCTCGCGGCCAGCGCCAGTGCGCCGAGAAACGACGCAATGCGCATTCCCACCGAAAGCTGCCTCGATTTCGTATTGCGGTCAATATCGAACGCGCGTCCAAATGCGCCGAGTAACGCCTGATGGTGGGCCTTCACCGCACCGAGTTGTGCCTGGTCGAGGTGCAACACACCATCGCGCTCAAGGCGTTGTAATTCTTCGCCAAACGTATGAATATCGTCAGCGCGTTTTTGTGCTTCGGTGCGATTAGTAATATTCATTGGAATTCGCGCCCAAAAGTTGTCAGTTATCGGTCGTCCGCCATTCACGGCATCTATTCAAGTTATGTTGACGCGGTGACGATTTCAGCGGGCGCCTGAAATGGCGCGCTCGATGTTGCCCGATTTTTTCCGTGCGACGTTGCCATCAATCCACGCCAGCATATCTCGCCAAATATTTTTAAGCTCTGCATCGTTGGGTAATTCTAGTGCATGGGGTAGCTCGATCGTGACGACGGGCACGCCTTGGTGAACGCCGCCGTAGTTCCCCAGCGAGCCGGGATAAATGCCCACTGGCGTCAAAATTAACGCGCCCAGTTTATGTGGCGGATCAACCGGGCCATCGAAATCGAGGACGCCGAACGGCGCGTGTACCGAGATGATGACGTCTGGTTTAAAGCGTTTTATCTCGCTGTGCAGCCAACGCGATTCGGGCTCTGAAATCGCGGCTTTACCGGGAAAGCGCCGCGGATCATTGCTGGTTTTCAGGGCCCAATATTTTGGTGCCTCTTTCGCCCAGTTCGGGGTGGGAAAATTGCGGTTCAAGTCGACACCGCTCGCGTTCACGCGTGTGGCCGGTTTGGCGAGCAAACCATCCGGATTCAGCACCGGCACGATCTGCCATTGATACGGTTGCGCTTCTTTTTGCTCGATCCATTCGAGCCAGCGAAACACGATTGCCGAAGACGTCAGCTCGTCGCCATGAATGCCGCCAATCACCAGCACCCGCGCGGCGGGCTCGCTGACTTGCGACGCGCCTTCGTGTCGCGAAAATACTTCGCGCGCCATAATCGGTATTCCCTTGATAGACTTTGCACCCGTCGGCACAAGGCCCGCGCGCATGCAAGGTTTCAGCTTGATTTTTGGGAGTACCCGGGTAACAGGATTGCACCAGCTTCGCAGTTCAACTTCCGTGATGACGCTGTTTGGGATCGTTGCCGGGGGCACTGAGGGCCGTGGGTCTGCCGCGCCAAATACGCTTGGTGAACCGGGCGCAGGCAAGTCATCGAGCGCCGGTAATGGCAACATCAGCGTTGGCACTAGCGACATCATTAGCGAGGGCGCGGATGCAAGCAGCAGCTCGTCAGACTGTGCAAAAACAATAGCGGGCAACAGCGCGCTAGCTGAAAACGCCACGATACTGGTTAAGCCAAATACAACATCGCGGGTAAAGGCGACCCACGAAGAAAGGAGGCAATTAAAAATCATTCATGATTTTAACGCAGCCACCCATCGTTCCCGCGGAAGGCGACCATTCATGGTTTGATTTTCCAGACATCCCTGCGTCCACAACGTTTTATTGCACCTGCCGAACCGAAATACTTTGTACCTGCCGAATCCAACGCGATGTATGGACATTGTCGGGTATCACGAGTCGAAAAAACCCTTCCTCGGCCTTGAGCAGCGCACCATCTTGCTGCCATACCAGTAGCGGTGCCTCACGCTTTGATTTGGGATCAAATTCGCCCATGGAGTACACAGATCGATAAGCATCGCGTGCGGTCAAGAGCACATATTGCGTGAGGTAGGCGCCGCGCTTGGGTTGATCCAAATCGTATCCCGCGGCTTCTAGAATCGCGAAAACTGATACGCCTTTAAAGACAAACGGGCCTTTGTCGCGGATCATAATCGACGCGCTTATTTGGGGTAATTTTTCAAGCTCCTCAAGGCTAAATTGTCGTTTTTTCCCATCCGGTAAATCAATGGAGAGCCTCGCCAATGCTAGGGTTTGAGCGGCTGCTTTCGATGGTGTTGTAACCTTGGCGGTGGCTGATTCAGCTTTTGAAAATCCATATCGCAAAAAGACCTTCTGCGCATCATCCGACAATAGATAATCCGCGAATGTACGCGCGCCGGTTGTGGCGCGTTTTAACGTCGTCAAGCCATAATCCGCGCCGACCGAAAGCGACGCCGGTAGTGCTACCCGTTTCAATGTTGGCTGCTCACGAATCGCCAGCGCGGCATTCGTGCAGTAAGTTAAAAAAATATCAGCTTTTCCGGTTGCCACCAGTTCACCGTAAACATTTTGACCACCGGGCGGGAGTCGGGAATCGCGACCACCGGTAAGTTGCAATGCTTTTGCTTTTAATGCGTCGCTGGCGGGTTTGCCCGCGACCGTGCTTGCGTTGTCAAAAACCTGAAACGCATAATCGCCCGAGGGGTCCGCTATGGGAGTTGACGTACCTAACTTTAGGCTGGTGTCCAGCATGAGCTTTAGCAGCGTGTCCGGCGTGGCATTCACCACGCTTGAGGAAACCAACGCGCACATTTCGTTGCGTGTGAATATCTTCACAGTCTCCGCAAGCCCCGCATCGGCGAGCGCCTGCGGATGCTCAATATTTGCAGACGCAAAAATATCAGCCGGCTCGTTTTTTTCAATGCGCTCTTTAAGCAGGCCGGACGCGCCGAAGGTGTAGCGAACCTCCAAGCCCGTGCTTTTGGCAAAGCTCGCTGCGAGTTCCATGAGCGGAGCACGCAAGCTGCCCGCTGCGTATACCGCGATCGGCTCAGCGGCAGAAGCAGTCAATGTCGCAACGGTCATCGAACCGATCATCGCCCAATTTATTACCGCAAAAAAGAGCCGGATTGATTTCATCAGGCGGCTTTCTTAAGCGCCACATAGTTTGGGAAGAACAATTGCTGGCCTTCAATCTTATAGCCGGCGATCGCAGCTTGGCCCTCTGTAGAAGTCACCCAATCGATAAATGATTGGCCCAGCTCTTGTTTAACATGGACATGCTTGGCCGGATTCACCAGCATGATGCCGTATTGATTAAATAGTTTGCTATCGCCTTCAACCGCGATGCCAAGATCGCCACGATTTTTAAAGCTCAGCCATGTGCCGCGGTCTGTAAACGCATATGCGCCCATGGCGCTGGCAGTATTGAGCGTGGGGCCCATGCCGGATCCCGTTTCGCGATACCACGTGCCTTTACCCATTTGCGGATCGACCTCGGCCTGCTTCCAGTAGCGCAATTCAGCTGCGTGGGTGCCGCTCTTATCCCCGCGGGACGCAAATGGCGCTTGGCTCGCTGCGATCTTTTTCAATGACTCGATGACGTCTTTGCCACCGCTGATTTTTGCCGGATCTGCCTTGGGTCCGACAATCACAAAGTCGTTGTACATCACCTCACGCCGGTCCACGCCAAAGCCTTCCTCCACAAATTTCAGCTCGGCGACTTTGTCATGAACAAACACCACATCAGCGTCGCCTTTGCGCGCCGTCGCCAGTGCTTGCCCCGTACCTTGCGCCACCACGCGCACGTCAATGCCGGTTTTTGCTTTGAATAGCGGCAATAGATATTTGAACAGCCCGGAATCCTCAGTGGAAGTGGTCGATGCGACCACAATAAATTTGTCCTGTGCGAACGCGGGCGCTGCGGTGATAGCTGCAGTCGCTATTGAAACTGCCGTTATGCCATTCACGAAGCTGCGTTTAAAAAAATTCACCATAAAAGTTCTCCTTTAATAAAAGCGGTCGCTTCTGGCGACTGTGGGGTTTCAAAAAATTGTGTTGCGGCTGCGTCTTCCAGTAGATTGCCCCGATGCAAAAACAGCACACGACTGGCAAGCCGTTTTGCCTGGCCGATGTCATGCGTGGTCATGATGATGGTGGTGCCGGTTTTGTTCATGGCGTGGATAACTTCTTCAATCGCCTTGGTGGCCGTTGGGTCCAGACTCGCGGTTGGCTCATCCAGAAACAGCACTTCGGGCGATAGCGCCCATGCTCGGGCCAGCGCGATCCGTTGCTGCTCGCCGCCCGAACACAAACGCGCCGGACGATCAGCGAGATGGGCGAGGCCGACGCTTTCGAGCGCGGCCTCGGCAGCCGCTGTGACGTCGGATATGTGAAGCTCACGGCGGGAAATCTGCAATGCAAATTCAATATTTTCACGCGCTGTACGCCGCAACATAATGGGCCGCTGAAATACCATCGCCTGCTTAAATTGGGCATCGTGGGACGCCCAATCAATGAGACCGCTGGATGGCTGCAGCAGACCGTGCATTAACCGCAACAGCACACTTTTACCCGCGCCATTGGCCCCCAACACGACATTGCGCGAGCCACGTTGCACCGTAAACGAGAGGTCGTGAATAAGCTCCGCCGCACCCACCGAGTAACGCAGCGATTTAACGTTCAATGGCAGGATGGATTCAACAGCATGGGGCGGCACGTCTAACTTAACCGGGGTGCGCTGAATTATCGATGACGAATTTTCGAGAAGTTCAGCCATGACGCTTCATCGCCGTTGTTTTAACTATTTGTGCAATCGCATTGACGATCACGACCATCGCAATCAACACCATGCCCAATGCCAGTGCCAGTGGCAGATCACCCTTGCTCGTCTCCAGCGAAATCGCCGTGGTCATGACGCGGGTGATGCCATCAATATTGCCGCCGACAATCATCACCGCGCCCACCTCCGCAATCGCCCGGCCAAAACCTGCCATCACCGCCGTCAGCAACGTAAATCGCATGTCCCATAACAGCGCTGCCATGGATTGACGACGGTTTGCGTTCAGCGATACCAACTGCTCTCGATATTCGCTCCACGCATCTTCAATTACTTGTCGGGCGAGCGCCGCGATGATCGGGAAAATCAACAGCGTTTGCGCCACCACCATCGCCGTTGGCGTGAACAGCAAGCCCAGCGCGCCCATCGGGCCCGCGCGCGATAGCAGCAGGTAAACCAGCAGTCCGACCACCACGGGCGGCAAACCCATCATGCCGTTTAGGATCGCAATGAAGATCTGCCGCGTCGGGAAAACGCTCAGGGCCAGCCATGCGCCAAACGGTAGCGCCAGTAGTGATGCGATCAATACTGCCGAGCTGCTGACCTTCAAGCTCAGCCAAATGATGGTTAGTAACTCACTATTCGCGGTGGAGATTAATGCGAATGCGGTGCTGAAACCCTGCGTGAATTCTGACATGACGAGAGTATAGGTCTGGCGCGGAGTTTTGGTGCGCACTGGTTCCTGAAACCGGAATTTATGCAATTCTATGCAGTAAAATGCATTTTTATGATGGGATGCAGCGAAAGGTAAGCTCGGCTATGCGTCAACTCATGAGCACCAAGGAAGTGGCGGAGTACCTTCGTTTGAAAGAACGAAAGATCTACGACCTCGTCAGTCGCGATGAAATTCCGCACTCCCGCGTGTCTGGCAAGCTGCTTTTTCCGCGCACCCAGATTGACGATTGGGTCAATCGCAACATGGGCGGCGCGCCTGTGCGCAGTAGCAGTCGCTTGGCACCGGTGATTGCGGGCAGCCACGATCCATTGCTCGATTGGGCGGTGCGCGAATCTCGCTGCGGCTTGGCGGCACTGACCTACGGCAGCCTCGACGGCATTGATCGAATGCTTTCGGGCGAAGCTTCTGCGGCGGCGATACATTTGCCGCCAACCAAAGGTTCGGATCGTAACCGAAGTGTGGTGAGCGAGCGGCTCGGCCATCTGGATGTGGTGCTCGTGAAATGGGCCAGTCGCGAGCAGGGCTTGGTGGTCGCGAGTGACAACCCGCTTAAAATTACGGCTCTGCCCGATTTGCTGACCAAAAAAGTTCGGGTGATTCCACGCCAGCCACATGCGGGCAGCTATTTGCTGCTGCTGGAATTGCTGGGTCGAGCACGAATGAAATTAACCGACTTGAACATGGTTAAATTCGCGGCCTTGAGTGAGAGCGATATTGCGGCGGCGATTCTCGACGGCAAAGCGGATGCCGGTTTGGCCATACGCGCCGTGGCGCGCCAGTTTCATCTCGGCTTTGTGCCGCTGGCGACTGAGGAGCTCGATTTGGTGGTGGATCGTCGTGCTTTTTTCGACGCACCGATGCAAGCGCTGCTCGCCTTTGCGCACACCGACACGTTCCGCCAATATGCTCGTGAGTTGTCCGGTTACGATGTGAGCGAACTGGGCAAGGTAGTATGGAACGCCTGACTTTCTGTTTACGTTTGTATCGCTCTTAAATTGAAAACTCCGTCACGATCTCGCGGCTCATATCATGCGAACACCCGCACCCGCTTCGTTTTTGCGATTGCCTTGGTCAGCGCACTGATGCTGATTCCATTTGCTTTCACGGTCGGGCAATTCCCGATTTCTTTGTCCGAAATCGTGTCTCTAGTCTGGGCGAAACTGTCCGGCGCATTCAGCGCATCTAGTGTATCTACTGCAACCGTAAGCAGCGCAAATATTGTGTTGTTCGAAATTCGCGGGCCGCGGATTGCCGCAGCGTTTATGGTGGGTGCAGCACTCGCGGCGGCAGGTGCTGCGTTTCAAAATTTGTTTCGCAATCCATTGGTGTCGCCCGACATTCTCGGCGTATCGAGCGGCGCGGCGCTGGGTGCGGTCGTCGGTATTTTTTTATCGCTGCCGCTGGTCGCGATTCAGGGTTTGGCGTTTGCGGGCGGCCTGCTTGCAGTGGCTATTATCTTTTGGGTGGGCAATAAAATTCGCGGGCACGATCCGGTGCTGACGCTGGTGCTCACCGGGGTTGTGATTGGTTCGCTACTAGGTTCGGGCATTGCGCTCACCAAATATTTGGCTGATCCATTTAATCAATTGCCGGCCATCACCTATTGGCTGCTGGGGAGTTTTGCCAGCGTCACGGCGCGCGATCTTTTTTTAGCGTCTTTGATTATTTTTGTGGCCTTCGTTCCCCTGTTCTTGTTGCGCTGGCGGATCAATCTGCTGGCCTTACCGGATGATGAGGCGCGGGCCTTGGGTCTTGGTGTGGGGCGAATGCGTTTGATCGTGATCGCCGCCGCCACGCTCATGACCGCGGCATCAGTGGCCATCTGCGGGATTATTGGCTGGGTGGGGTTGGTGATTCCCCATGCGGTGAGGATGCTGGTGGGCGCGGAGTTTTCAAGGTTGCTGCCGCTTTCCATGCTAATTGGTGGCACCTTTATGCTGGCCGTGGACACAGCTGGACGTAGTATCGCGTCGACCGAAATCCCGCCGGGGGTGTTGACTGCGATAATCGGCGCGCCGGCTTTTATTTGGCTGATGGCGGCCACATTCAAACGGCGGCGCAACTAATGTTGAGCGCACAAAATTTAAGCATCGGCTATGCCGGACGACCGCTCGCAGCGGATATTTCGTTCACCCTGGACGACGGTGAAGTCGTGGCGATCTTAGGGCCAAATGGGTGTGGCAAGACCACGCTGTTCCGCACGTTGCTTGGCGTCTTGCACGCCGTGCGCGGTGTCATCTTGCTAAATGGCCAAAGCATCGAAACGCTCGCGCCGGATGCAATCGCCCGATTGATCGCCTATGTCCCGCAAACGGCGGCAAGTTTTGCAAATTTCAGCGTAATAGAGGTGGTCGAAATGGCCCGAACGCCGCATCTGGCTTGGTATTCGTCGCCAGGTGATAAAGATCGCGCGATTGCTGCGAGCGCACTCGCTGAAGTCAACATTGGCGATTTCGCCGAGCGTGAATTTTCCGAACTCTCCGGCGGCGAACAGCAATTGGTTATGATCGCGCGCGCCTTGGCGTCGGAAGCCAAAATTTTACTGATGGATGAGCCCACTGCCAGTCTGGATTTCGGCAATCAGTTTTTAATTCTCGATGAAATCGCCAAACTAAAATCGCGTGGCGTATCCGTTGTTTTTACGACGCATCATCCCGACCACGCGTTGCGCATTGCGGATCGCACGCTGACCATTGCAAGTAGTGGAGAAGTACAAATCGGCCCGACAAGCGCGGTGCTCAATGCAGCATCGCTGACTGCCTTATACGGCATCGGAATTGAACTGATTGATAGCGGCCGTGGGCCGAGCATTGTGGCATCGCGTTAGTTAGTAAGTTAGTTAGTTAGTTAGTTAGTTAAGTCCGCGTAGTCCGCGCAACTTCTGCCCGGTCCGGAATGCCCCGGAGCCCGGCAGAAGCCGCTCGGTGAAAAAACACTAATGTCGCGATACCGACAATATGTTTACAACTTTCCTACAACGCCCCTGCATTGTTCATGCAATTTTCTGTGACGTTTCGGCACTCACGCCAAGTCGTATCGACCAAGGTTCATCACTTTGTTCCATGCCGCCACAAAGTCACGCACAAACACCGGCTGCGCATCACTCGACGCGTACACCTCGGCCAAAGCCCGTAACTGGGAGTTCGAGCCGAACACAAGATCCACCACCGTGCCCGTGAGCTTGAGCGCGCCGGTCTGCCGGTCACGTCCTTCCAACACGAATTCAGAGTCGGCGGATTTCTGCCATTTCGTATTCATATCCAGCAGCATGACAAAGAAATCGTTGGTCAGTTGATCGGTGCTTTCCGTGAACACACCGTATTTGGCTGCGCCAACGTTTGCGCCTAGTGAGCGAAGTCCACCGATCAAGACTGTCATCTCCGGCGCGGTGAGTGTCAGCAGGTTGGCTTTGTCTATGAGCAACTCGGCCACACTGCTTTCCTGTCCCTTGCGCGCGTAGTTGCGGAATCCGTCTGCTGCTGGCTCGAGCACTGCAAACGATTCGATATCGGTCTGCTCTTGTGAAGCGTCGGTGCGGCCCGGTGTGAACGGAACGGTTACTTGTTGGCCCGCTTTCTTCGCCGCGGCCTCAACGGCCGCGCAGCCGCCCAGCACGATCAGGTCGGCAATTGAAACCTTCTTCCCGCCGGACTGCGCGCTATTGAACGACTTCTGGATTCCCTCAAGTGTCGACAACACTTTCGCCAGTTCAGCCGGTTGGTTGACCTCCCAGTTCTTCTGAGGTGCCAAGCGAATCCGTGCGCCGTTGGCACCGCCACGTTTATCGCTGCCGCGGAAAGTGGATGCCGATGCCCATGCCGTCGTGACCAACTGCGACGTCGACAGACCGGAAGCGAGGATATTGGCTTTCAGTGCAGCGATGTCCTGAGCGTCAATGAGGGGATGGTTGACGGCGGGTACCGGGTCCTGCCAGATCAGCTCTTCTTTGGGAACCAATGGACCCAAATAGCGGGTGATCGGGCCCATATCGCGGTGCGTCAACTTAAACCAGGCGCGGGCGAATGCGTCGGCGAATTCCTGCGGGTTGGCCATAAAGCGCCGCGAGATTTTCTCGTAGGCCGGGTCCATGCGCATGGCCATGTCGGCTGTGGTCATCATCGGCGCGTGGCGTTTGCTCGCGTCATGTGCGTCTGGCACGGTGCCGTCTCCTGTCGTGCCCACCGGTTTCCATTGGTGTGCACCGGCCGGGCTCTTCGTGAGTTCCCACTCATAGCCGAACAGGTTTTCAAAATAGCCGTTATCCCATTTGATTGGATTCTTGGTCCACGCACCCTCGATGCCGCTAGTAAATGCGTTTACGCCGTGGCCACTTTCAAAGTCATTGATCCACCCGAGGCCCATGTTTTCAATACTCGCGCGCTCCGGCTCAACGCCGATGTGCTTTGCGTCAACCGCACCATGGCACTTGCCAAAGGTGTGCCCGCCGGCCGTGAGCGCCACAGTTTCTTCATCGTTCATGGCCATGCGCGCGAATGTTTCGCGGATGTCCCGCGCCGATCCGAGCGGATCCGGTTTGCCATTCGGCCCTTCCGGATTTACGTAGATCAGGCCCATCTGTACCGCGGCGAGAGGATTGGCAAGCTCACGGTCACCGCTATAGCGCTCGTCGCCAAGCCAAGTACTCTCTGGCCCCCAATAGATATCGTCTTCGGGCTCCCAAACGTCCGGGCGACCGCCACCGAAGCCGAAGGTCTTAAAGCCCATTGATTCCATCGCGACATTGCCCGTGAGGATGAACAAATCCGCCCACGAAAGTTTGCGACCGTATTTCGCTTTGATCGGCCAGAGCAGTCTGCGCGCTTTGTCGAGGTTGCCGTTATCGGGCCAGCTGTTGAGGGGCGCAAAACGCTGCTCGCCGCTACCGCTGCCGCCGCGACCATCCGCGATGCGATACGTGCCCGCTGCGTGCCAGGCCATACGGACAAAGAACGGGCCATAGTGGCCGTAGTCAGCGGGCCACCAAGGCTGCGAATCCGTCATCAGCGCATGCAGGTCATTGATCACCGCGCTCAAGTCGAGGGTTTTGAATTCTTCGGCGTAGTTGAAATCCTCACCCATTGGATTTGACAATGCTGACTGCTGGTGCAGAATTTTCAGGTTAAGTTGTTCGGGCCACCAGCTGGCGTTTGTTCGGGTTCCCGCAACAGCGTGTTTGACTGCGACGCCGGGGAATGGGCATTTGGCTTCATCTGACATGATTCTCTCCTTGGGTTGTTAGCGGCTTACGAGCTAATGCAGTGTGGAGTAGGAAAAACGATTCATCAAATCGTTTCTTCTGATGAAATCTATAGCCTCCGTCAATATCGACTCTTGCGCCCCCGCGCCGACAGCGTTTATAAAAACGGTGATTTAGGGCAAATCTTTCGTCTCACGGGGACCGGCGTTGCCGCGGGTGCGCGGCCCACTTACGACAACCCCATAACCATTCTATGCGCATTGCCGGCAGAAGGTTTTGTTGTGGTTCAGGTCAGCGCTTATCTTGCAAAATACCGTTAAGCAGGCATTGAACGGATACCGTACATGCTGTCACCGATGATCAAATATTCGATCCTCGCCCGCGCTTCGCCCTTTTCGTCCTTATAAGTAAAGCCAATGGCCGCGACTGTTTCGCCCGCTTTCGGCTCCGCTATTTTCCAAGCCGCAATACGCGTCATCGGCGCTAACTCCAGCACCCAATCGCCACGCTTGGTCGGTACCACAGCACCCGAAAGAATTTTGCTGCCGTTCACGCCGCTGGTTTGCGCGGGTGGCATGCGGGTGGCTAAATTTGTCGGCAGCTTCAGATCGTTCGCGACGTTGATGGTAATTTCAGCATGCGGATTTTGCCATTTAGTCGATTTCACTTTGCCTTCAAGATAAATCGGTCGCGATTCGTCATAGCTATCCCAGCCATGATGCGCCAACGAAAGTTTTGCAAAGCCCATTGCAAAACCAGAGCTCGGCAACGCCATCAAAAAGTTTCTGCGTTTCATATCATCTCCTTCTAGAAATTGTTTGTCACCCGCGTTTTCAACAGCACCTGCACCGCATAACGCGACCAATCTGCAGGAGGCACACTTTACAAATACGCAATCCAGCGCCCACAGGTAATCACCATCAGCCAAATCGCAATCGACAACGCCGCCTGCACTCGCGTCACCAAATTCTGCGCATCCATCCGGCCACGTGCATGCAGAATTGCTGCGTTGGTTCCGGCTGCAAACAGCAAACACATTTTGATAATGAATGCGGTGTTGTTAATCAAATCGCCAATGCGCGACACAAACATGGTCAGCCCTGTTGCCACCGCCAATGTAAAACCCACCAGCGTCCACGGCAGCAATGCCTTGGCAAGTGCCTGAACATCCAGCTGATTCAGCGCCCTTAATCGCACCAATAGCCGCAAATCAACAATCCAGATCGTGCCAAACACTAACGCGATTGCGACGATATGCATGACTTCGAGTGTGGGATAAGCATAAACGTTCGTTTTCAGCCAAACAATCGGTGCCCAGTGGTCGAGGGCTTGGAGTGGCGTGGTAGACGGGGGAATAGACGAGGCGACGGTCGTCGCGGCTAGGGCACGGATAGGCATCTCGTTATTCTAACTTTCGGCAGGGGAAACTATCGGGGCTTGCGCCAAGAATAACGTAAATCGCGCTGGAATTCGTCCGCATGAAAAAGCGACGCAGGAGGAGCAAATTTTATGAGCACTCATTAAAACCCCAGCAGCAGCGAGCCTTTAGAGCCAAAAAAGGCCTGAATGCCGCTCTGATGTTAGAGTTTTAGGATTGGTTCGTTGGATAATGGTGAAGTTATATTGCTGGCGCGTCGAACTTTCGAATTCTATTGATTCGTCGTTTGAGGAGCGCAGTCGGCATGCAGCCCACATCAAAATAAATGGCGAAAATGAACATGCAGCGTTATGAAATTGGGATGCCTCTGCTAGAAAAAAGGCTGCGCAGATTTTCCCTGCTGACGGGTGAGCGCGAAGCGCGCGGTTTTTCGGTTGCGGGCAGTTTCTCCGCCCGCGAACGGAAAACCGTTGTAGCTCCCTCTCTCACCCCGGAAGCCTACAATAGCTACTGCGCAAAGTAAGCTCTCTTCTTTGTTGTAGCTCCCTCTCTCACCCCGGAAGCCTACAATATTAGAGAGAAGCTAGCTGCTGCTATTCATGTTGTAGCTCCCTCTCTCACCCCGGAAGCCTACAATCTAGACGAACACTTCAACGTCACCCCCGCTGTTGTAGCTCCCTCTCTCACCCCGGAAGCCTACAATCTCGTAGCCGTTGCATTGACACTAGCTTTCGTTGTAGCTCCCTCTCTCACCCCGGAAGCCTACAATATTACAGAGCGATTCAACGCTACGAAAATCGTTGTAGCTCCCTCTCTCACCCCGGAAGCCTACAATAGGTATGGGAGGAAAGAAGAAGTAGAATCTGTTGTAGCTCCCTCTCTCACCCCGGAAGCCTACAATAACCCCTGACGAGTCTGTAAAGACGAAACCGTTGTAGCTCCCTCTCTCCCCCCGGAAGCCTACAATGACTGTACTAACGCGGCGAACGACTGTACCGTTGTAGCTCCCTCTCGCACCCCGGAAGCCTACAATTATCCGCCTACGAAGGGCGTAACTTACTGGGTTGTAGCTCCCTCTCTCACCCCGGAAGCCTACAATGTAGTTGTTCCGCAGACGAAAGGGTACTTTGTTGTAGCTCCCTCTCTCACCCCGGAAGCCTACAATGCACCAGCAGTAGCAATAGCAGTAGCAGCTGTTGTAGCTCCCTCTCTCACCCCGGAAGCCTACAATGTAATAACAGCGCACACGGAAAGAGAGAGTGTTGTAGCTCCCTCTCTCACCCCGGAAGCCTACAATCCACCACACTATGCCCAAATCGTTTGCTGTGTTGTAGCTCCCTCTCTCACCCCGGAAGCCTACAATGCGTGCAATAGTGATACGTGCACCGGGGCCGTTGTAGCTCCCTCTCTCACCCCGGAAGCCTACAATGGAGTAGAAGAGTAGTAGCAAGACCTATGCGTTGTAGCTCCCTCTCTCACCCCGGAAGCCTACAATTAGCTTGCGTGTTGTTCGTGTTTCACTGTGGTTGTAGCTCCCTCTCTCACCCCGGAAGCCTACAATAACGCTACGAAAATAATCACTAAAACGCGCGTTGTAGCTCCCTCTCTCACCCCGGAAGCCTACAATGTTATGGATGCAAATAACAAAACGAAGCGAGTTGTAGCTCCCTCTCTCACCCCGGAAGCCTACAATTTTTTGTAATTTGTAAAGTACTTGTCACAAGTTGTAGCTCCCTCTCTCACCCCGGAAGCCTACAATCTGTTTTTCTAGCTAGAGTTTCTAAGTCTCGTTGTAGCTCCCTCTCTCACCCCGGAAGCCTACAATAGCTCTAGCTTGGGTTCCACAGAGCACCGTGTTGTAGCTCCCTCTCTCACCCCGGAAGCCTACAATTTATTAAGTCTAGCAATAGACGGTGTTTGTGTTGTAGCTCCCTCTCTCACCCCGGAAGCCTACAATATTACAGAGCGCTTCAACGCTACGAAAATCGTTGTAGCTCCCTCTCTCACCCCGGAAGCCTACAATACAACCCCAACAGTAGCAACTCAAGCAGTAGTTGTAGCTCCCTCTCTCACCCCGGAAGCCTACAATCTAGACGAACACTTCAACGTCACCCCCTCTGTTGTAGCTCCCTCTCTCACCCCGGAAGCCTACAATGCAAAACCCTTAGCTACGCCAAGTAACTTAGTTGTAGCTCCCTCTCTCACCCCGGAAGCCTACAATGTTCCTCTAATAAGTTCCTTAACAGAACTTGTTGTAGCTCCCTCTCTCACCCCGGAAGCCTACAATTTTAAAGACGCTGAAGAAGCTAAACTAAAAGTTGTAGCTCCCTCTCTCACCCCGGAAGCCTACAATAAAGGACTTGGTGTTTATACAAGCAAGATAGTTGTAGCTCCCTCTCTCACCCCGGAAGCCTACAATGCTTCAGAGTAGGGTTGCGTTCTGCAGGATGTTGTAGCTCCCTCTCTCACCCCGGAAGCCTACAATAATGTTTTCTAAATAAGGTTTCGCCCCTGCGTTGTAGCTCCCTCTCTCACCCCGGAAGCCTACAATAAAGATACAGAGGGGTGTATTCTACTGGGGGTTGTAGCTCCCTCTCTCACCCCGGAAGCCTACAATTAAATTCCTAAGCTCTGTTCTACCTTCTTCGTTGTAGCTCCCTCTCTCACCCCGGAAGCCTACAATTGACCGACTGGAAACCCGCATGGCTGTTGGGCCTTGCGGGTTTTCTTTTTCTAGAAATGGGCCCGTCAGAACAGCAGCATTTGAGCCGCATTGACCTTTTTTTCCTGAAAAAGAGGCATGCCGACGAGTATTTTCATCGACGCGAATTGTTTTTCGGTCACGCTCAGTACGCGAATGGAGCCTGCTTCCGGCAAATTATCGACCAATCGTTGCATGTGCTTTTTCTCTGCGTCAGTCCCATTCAGAATGCGACCATAGACCGAGAATTGCAGCATATCGTAGCCGTCGTTAAGCAGAAATCGGCGAAACACGGTGTATGCGCGTCGGTCTACCTTGCTGACCACCGGCAAATCAAAGAATACGAGCAATCGCATAAAGCGTCTCGTCTCTTGGCTCATCGACTACATCTCGCGCCGATGCGCGGTCAAACCGATAAGTTCGGGCCATTCAAGCTGCGGCTCATTGCCGCCGTCTACGTCGTCAGTGTTGGTGCGCTTTCCCAGTGGCTTGGCAAGTCGAGCAGGTGCGTGGGCAAGGTGTGGCGCGTGCGCAGGCTCATATATGCGCGCAAGTGACTCGACGCTATGCTCAATAGCTGAAAGTGCCGCCATCACCCCGCGTGGCATGCGCACGTCGATGTTCAGCAGCCCAATCAAATCCGCTTTGTTCAGCGGCGAAAGCGGCGTCAAATCATCCGCTGGCCGCATTTTCGCGACATGCAAATCAACGATGGCGCGAAACGGCTCAATCACATCGTCTGCTAGATTAAATGCATTTTGCTCACTCCGATGAAACAACCCGATGCTTGGCATAAAACCATGCGCCACCAAACCGCGTGCAATCGCACCACGAAAAATCGAGTAACCATAGTCAAGTGCAGCGTTTGTCCACACGCCTTGCGAGCGATCAAAATTGGCACCAAACAGCGCGCGAAAATAAATGGCACTCGCTTGTGCTTCCAGATTCTCTGCATCACCCGAGCGCACCCGACGCGCTAAAGATTCCAGATCATCCGCACGCGCTGAATGCGTGAGCTTGAGGCAGCGCGCCTGATTAAAAATCTTCGTACGAACAATCTCCGCCCACGTCCGTTTGGCGAGTGGGCGATCAATCGCCAACTGCAAACGCATCATGCGCGTCGCGCGGCTGTGCGCGAGATAGGGCAGAAATATGCCGTTTGGCTGATGGTTGTCCCCCGTCGAAAAAAGCCCGATGCCATAATCCGCGCAAGCCGACAACACCGGATGCGTGATGGTGATTTCGCGATGGTGCAAAACAATCACCGCAATATCTTCAAACGGTACGCGCGCGGATGACTCTTGTTCAATCACCAGCGCGAAATGCTCGCGCTTGAGCTTCGCAGGTTGGTTGATGACGACGCTACGCCAGACCACGGCGCGGCTCCAATTGAGCGGGGAAAATGTTGCCTAAAACGTCGACGTGGAATTTTTCAACTTGTAAGGCAGTCTTTATGCTAGGCCTATGCAAACCATCTTTGCCAGCAGAGTTATTTCTATCTTGTGCCCAGAGGCCTATTTGACCCGTGGCACGATCACATCCCGAAAAATATCCCACGATTGCTTCCTTACCCTTTTGCACAACTCTCACCAAATCATTCGGATAAAGCGAAAAACACCACGCAAAAGTATTGTCAATCAGCGTCCATTCATCCTCATCTTTGAACGCCACGACAGCTCTATTCGGCAACCCAGTCGCACGATGATGTACATACACCGGCACGAGATGAAATTTGCCTGCCTTGGTAAATACATCGACGCGAAGCATTGTGTCGTTCTTGGCAATACCATTTCGTACCGGCACGCCTGAAAGCTTATCGATCACGAGCGTAATTGTGCGTACCACCGGGCCGGTGGGATCGCCGCTTTTGTCGGGCTTTCGCAGCGGATTATCAATGCTGAAAGCTTTGTCTGCCTTGCCATTAAAGGCTTCTAGGCGTGCGCGAATCGCGGCGTAAAGTTTTTCGTTTCGATGCCGATCAATCGCGCGCTCAAGGTCTTTGAGCGTAATAGATGAGAGCGCCGCCTTCTCGGTTACAGAGCCGTCTTTTTTCAGCCGCGCTGGTTGGCCGTAGACGGTTTCTTTGTGCGCCGCGCCGCCGCTTCGTCGCTGCGGCGCTCGTGACACAAAAACGCCGTTAACTTGATTGATGACTTCAGGCGCATAGCTACCAAACCGCGCCAGCTCTTCGCGCAGCAATTTCACATCATCAATTTTTAACCGCGCCTGCACCTCATCGCGAAAATGCGGCCATGGATCAGGGAAATGCTCCTTGAGCCTGTCGTACATCACCGGGTTCGGGATTTCGCCGGTAGTGACGTCCACAAAACCTTCAGAAACCTGTCTGAGTTCGCGCCGGCGAGAATAATCCGACATGCGCTTGACCATGCCGTGCGAGCACGCGGCGATCACTACCGCATCCAATGCATGATGCCGATCACTCTCGTCGCGCACCTTAATCAATCCCCATCGCGCGCGCAGAAACGACGTGAGCTGACCAGAAAGCACCACACAACGCTTCTGCTCGCTTTCGTCATGCAGCTTCAAAAATTGCTCAACCTGATTTTTGAAAAACTTGCAGATGTAGCGCGTGTCGTTCAGATTTCGGTCGCGAAACTCTTTCGATTCCTCGGCACCGAAATCCTTGCGCAACAAGCGCGAACGCTTGGCCATTCGATAGGCTTTGTTCGATTCCACAAATCCCACAAATTGACGCCAGCGATCGCTGTTACTTGCGCCGTCGAGGTATTCGTAGGGCGTTTGATTGCCTTTGTTGCGGTTTTCGCGCGTCAGTGCCAGCACTTTATTGTTTTTACTATCATCAAAGCTGCGCGAATAAGGCAGAGCGTGGTCAATTTCAACATAGCCTTCTTCTAGCAGTCGATTAATATCAATTACGTCCAGAGAATACGCGCACTTGCCCATTTGTTCGCGGTACAACTTCCATTTTTCAAAATCGCCGCCGCGTGGCGAGCCGATGATGCCGTACTCACTCGCAAAACTCGATTTGTCTTTTTCGTTACGAGCGCGGTATTCGTCTTGGTCTTTTTTAATATCGCGCCGTTCATCAAATGGCTTCGATAATTCACGCGCCATTTCAATATGCACTGCCGTCGGTGAGCCATACGCATGCACGAGCGCATTTAGCACTTTACGCGCTTGGTTGAGCGCGCGGAGCACAACGGGATTGCGCGGAATATCGCCAAGATCCTCGTTGAAAATCATGCGATTTTTATCGTCGCGGCCCTTATAGAGCGACGGCAGATATTTTTTGTCGCCTTCCCCTAATTTGAAAAGTTGGCTATGGTGATAGTCCGCTTTGATACACGCTTCGTCGTAGCGCAGCCCGCGCTCCATGTGGGGCAGGATGTTGCATAGCGCTTTGAGCGATAACGAGTGAAATTTATCAAAGCGAGTATCAAGCAGCGCATCAATCATCTTGTCTGCGTTGGGCAAATTGAGTTTGCCAAGCTCGCGGGCGACTTCATCGTCTTCTTTGTAAACACTCAAAATCCATGCGATGTCGTCGAGCGTTTTGGCGTTGCCTTCAATCGCATTGGTTGAAATTTGCTGCCATTCGTTTTCTAGTGTGGCTTTCTTGAAAGCAGCCTTTAATTCGTGCCAAGCGGGTAGCTTAACGAGCGTTTCTATCTCAGGGTCTTTCGCTTTATCTTCATCGCGCTGCCTCGCACTCGGGTAAGCAAGTCCAGTGAAGCGAAATGTTTCTGGTGCGCCAAGTTTTACCAGCGCCTTGCGTAAATGTTTATAAGTGAACTTTTCGCTCGACTCATAGGGCAGCGTTAAGGCGGTGCGCCATTCGCTGTCGTTCAAGCCGCGAGTACGTCCGTCATCGATCAAACGCACATTCGTGAGACGAGTAAGCCACACGTGTCTCTCGGCGGTAAAGCTGGCTTTGGGCGCGCGATATTCATTTTTTTCAAATGTACATTTGCCGAGCATGGCTAGAAGCTTCTCGCCAGACAGGGCAGGCTTTTGCAGCCAAAATAGGCCACTTCGGTGCTCGGCTGTGCCGATTAGCTCTCGCTCCAAATCAGCCGTTGCATTGACGTTCCCCAGCTCTCGTTGTCGTTTGAAAAGTAAACGGAATTCGTCGCCGAGCAGCACTCTGGATAACGCTTTACTGTAATCACCGCGCTTGTTGCGCTGAGCATCCGGAAATTCGTTTAGCACCATTTCTGCTGCACTGCGGTAGCCTTTGTCGTGCAAGAGCGCCTTAGTCCGCGCGAGTCCTTGTTTGACCTTGCCGCCTTCGCCTTTGTCGTCGCCTTCAGCTTTCTTTTGCTCAGCGCGGCTTTGCCAAAAAAAGCCGCGATGTTTGCACAGGTGATAGATCACGCGCGCCCATTCGTCGGCAGTGAGCTTCCGATCCAGTCCGTTTACGCGTAGCACCCACGGATTATCGAGATCGGGTCGTGGCGCGTATAGCGACTCTTTGTCGGTAATGACCCCTGCCTTTTTTAAAACTCGAACTAATTTCGTCAGTCGCCACGCACGCTGGCGCAAGCGGTTGCGCGTGAGGCGCGCCATCCGACGAGCGAGGTTCAGAGATTCGCCTTCTTTCGCCGTTTCCGCTTTATCAAAACAGCGTACCCCAAGATCAACAATCTGGGCGGCATTCAACACCGCCCATCCCACTGAAGCCATGCCAATATCAAACCCAAACGTAAGTGGCCCAAAGTCGTGCTTGATTCTCATCGTGAACTCCCTTATTCTTGTGGCTGTAGTCTTCCGGGGTGAGAGCCGTTGCTACAATAAATTAAATCGAAAGATTTGATGTACCCGCCCGGTGGAGAAATCCACCGGGCTTTTCATTTGTGCGATTTACAAAGGCTAGCATGGGTGCGCCGTTTGAGGCAAAAAATGCTTCAACGCCGCACGGGAGCTAGACTGTCTAATTTTTTATCCCAGCACATCATAGCGCCGCATGCAGGCTTTGTCGTCTGCCATTCTCAACAGATGCTTTTCCGGTGCCAATCCCCTATAATTCAACGCTGTATTCAAACAACACTCGCGGGAGTCCATCATGGCCGGAGAACGTAAACGTAGCCGTCGCAACACGCTTGAGCGTAAATGCTTGGGCAAGTATTACAAGCGCTTATTTATTGGCTCTAACAAGTCAATTTTCAAAATGCTTGAGACCATCAAAAAAGTTTAGTCTTGGCACCAGTTTTTCGATTGGCCTTCCAATCAAGCAACATACAAAAAAGCCGCTGAAGAAATTCAGCGGCTTTTTGTTTTTAGGCGATGCGTTTTTTTAAACAACATTTTCAATACCAAGGCTTCAGCAGTTCCTCCTGTTCATGCGCGCGGATCACGGCGGGCCGCGTGGCTATCGTGCTGAGAAACTTCGCCAGATGTGGTCGATTGCGCGCAGGATTCGCCATATTGCGCGTCCAGCGGCACATCATGAACAGATACACATCTACGATCGAGTAATCTGCGCCCAACATCCACGGGCCACTGGTCTTTTCGAAATGCGCGTCGAGTATGTCCAGCATCGGCATCACCCGTGCTTCAGCGCTTGCTTGAATAAAGGCGGCGTGCGGCCCGCCGATCCGATCCGGATAGAAATAGTGAATCAATTCTGCCTGTACGGTGTTGGTCAAATACATGAGCCACCGATACAAATGTCCGCGTGCTGCGCTGCCCACCGCCGGTACCAAATGTGCGGCGGGATGCTGATCGGCCAAATGCAGGCAAATCGCCGCCGTCTCGCTGAGCACCAAATCGCCATCAACTAATACTGGAATGAGCCCGGCGGGATTCAGCTTTAAATATTCTGGCTGCTTATGCGCTTGTAATTCGCGATCAACCAACACCAATTCATACGGCGCGCCGATTTCTTCCAACACAATATGCGGCGCGAGGCTGGCGCTGCTGGGGTAATAGTAAAGCTGATTCATGAACACTTACTCCGATAAAACGGGACGCTATGGGTAGACGTGATTTTGACCAAAATCTGGCCCGTCAAAAACGCGTGTTGTCGCAAAGTAGAGCACGATATCGCGGAGGCGACTACATTGGCGCACAGCAGCTTATTTAATCTTTGGGGCGACAGTATGAAAAATATGAAAAATACAAAAAAGTTATTGGGCGTGATGTTGAGCTTTGCAAGCGCAATTATCGTCGGCCACGCGGGCACCGCGATAGCCATGACCGATGCCGAATTAAAAAGTATCACCGAGCAACGATTGCTGGGAGACCGCACCGGTGCTTGTTTTGCGGTGGCGGTGATCGATAAAACAGTGTCGCGCGCAATGGTCTGCGCTGATCCTAAAAACCTAAGCCGCATTTCGGCGAATAGCGCATTTGAAATCGGCTCAGTGACCAAAACAATGACGGCCGCGCTGTTGGCGGATTTGATTGTGCAGGGCAAAGCATCGCTGGACGATCCCATCAGTAAATATTTGCCGGTGGATGCGATTGTGCCGAGTTTTGAAGGCAAGCCGATTTTGCTCAAACATCTCGTCACGCACACTTCAGCTTTGCCAGTCGTGCCCGACTTCAGTAATGCGCCTGATGCGACCAATCCTTATGTCAATGTTGATGAGGCATCGTTGCTGGTAACGCTATCGAAAGCAAAATTAAAACGTGCGCCGGGTAGCGAGTTTGAATACTCCAATTACGCGATGATGTTGCTCACCAGCATGATCGTCAAACGTGCGGGCGCGGATTTTGAGACGCTGCTGCGGACGCGACTATTCGCGCCCATCGGCATGAAAAACAGCTACGTTAATCTGAAGCCAAAAGCGGCTGACGCAGCACAGGGGCACGCTCCCAACGGGAAAAATGTACCAGCATGGACATTCAAGACAAACGTGGCGGGTGTGGGCGGTGTGCGCTCAACGCTCGATGATGTGGTGGCCTACGTTCAGGCGCAGCTGGGTATGACCACCTCGACCATTTCGCCTGCCCTGAAATTGACCCAACAAACTGTAAAGACCGAGGCGAATCCACCGCGGGCTATGAACTGGATGCTGGGGCCGCTCGATAGCCACTTTGTCCACGCCCATGAGGGCGGCACCGGCGGCTTTGCCGCTTTCACGGCATTTGATCTGGAAACAAAACGCGGCGTGGTTATTTTGAGTGATACCGCGATGAGCTCGGTGGGCGGCTTGAGCACCCTTGGAAATCACTTGGTGGACGCCCGCTTGCCGCTCGGTAAACCCCGCACCTTGAAAGTGGCCGACACGGCGTTGCTGGATGCGCTGGTCGGTCAGTACGATGCGGTGCCGGGATTGCAGCTAATGCTGTCGCGCGAGGGTGGCAAGCTCTTTACGCAGGCCACCGGACAGGAAAAATTTGAGATGGGCTACGACAGCGAAGGCGATTTTTTCCCGCTGACTTTTGATGCCCTATTGAAGGTGAAAAAGCGCGCTGACGGTGGCTACGCGCTGCTGCTGTTGCAGGGCGGCGGGGCAATTCCACTAAAAAAAATTGAGCCGATGACAATGGACAGGAGCACCGCGGCCAAAAGCGTGGCGGAAAAAATAAGTGTGACCCAGCTACAGTCATATTCGGGCACATACCACTTGATGCCGGGATTCGATCTGAACGTATTTGTGCAGGGCGACAAACTGATGGCGCAAGCCACGGGGCAGGGCGCGTTCGAGATTGAAGCGAAAGGGAAAGATCGCTTTGCGGCCGACGCTTACGGGATAGAAATTCAGTTTGAGCGTGACGCAATGGCTGCTGGGAACAGCGCGGCAGATGCGACTGCGGGTGGAACCGTAAAAAGCCTCGCCTTACTACAAGGCGGCAAAACCATGCGTGGTGACAGAAAATAATCCGCTATATGCCGCGGCATCGCGGCTTGCCCTTAATCAGGCAAGCCGCAATGTTTTAACGGGTGCTTATTTAAACTGATAGTTCGCGGTCACGGTGTAGTAACGACCCTGATAAGCAAAGTTATCAAAATTCACGCCGTAGCCTGAGATCGGATCAAGCGGTGGCTTGCGGTTCGCCACGTTGCGCACCAACAGTCCAACCGTGAGGTTTTTGACGCCCCGGTACTGAATCGATGAATCGACGGTGAAATTCGAACCAACGCGACATACGGTAGGCAAGAACGGGTTGACATCAGAACATGCAAACCTTGGGTCATATGACACGTTGTAGCCGCGTACATAATTGCCAATCAAGCCAACATCCCAATCGCGGAATTCCCAATTGGTGCTCGCTTGCGCGCGCACGCGGGAAATCTGCCAGCCTGCATAGTCGATAAGAGGTGAGGTCGGATCCGCCGCCTGCTTGAAGTTTCCGTAGTAAGTCCCGGAAAGGCGGTTCGACAACTTGCCCCACTGGCCCAACCCATAGTTCCAACGCAGATCTGCGTCAAAGCCGTTGATCTCAGTTTTACCACCATTAAAGAAGAAATCCCTAATCGCTTGAATCGGACCTGGCAGACCATCACCGATCGCGGCACCCCGAATAACGCGGTTTGCGTAGATCCCGCTGGTTGCACCTTCATTCGCGAGAATCGCGTTGATGGGCAAATAGGTGATTTCATTCTTGCGGCGAATACTAAAATAATCTACCGACAAAGAAGAGTCTTTGGTGATGTCCCAAACAATGCCGGCGTTGGCTGATTTTGTTTTTTCAGGTTGCAACCGGTCGCCGTTTTGCAGCAAGATTGCGACCGTTCTACCGCAATCAGGCTCATCACCAGTCAGACAGCGTCTTGGATCAGTGATGGTTGTAAACGCAGTCACATTTGATGTTGAGATTTCGGTCAGTGACGGTGCACGGAAGCCACCGGCATACGAAGCGCGAACTGCTACAGTGGGCAGGACACCCCACTTGAATGCGACTTTGGGCGTAGTGGAGCGGCCATAATCTGAATACTGGTCGTTCCTGAACGCAAGCTGTGCCTCCAGATTTTTGATGATCGGCACGCTTAATTCGGCATAAACCGAGCTTACGTTGCGCGAACCTTGCGCGAATGCCGCGCCGTATCCCACTACTTCACCGCTTTGCTTGTTGTCGTCAGGTGTTGCGACGCGTTTTTCGCGGCGGAACTCAAGTCCGGCTGCGATCGCAAGCGGACCGGCAGGGAGTGCCATCAGTTCGGAGGAGCCCTTCAAGTCAACGATGGTGTACGAGGACTTCGCGTTGTCGGTCGAGTTGATGCGCAGGTTATTAGCGGTAATCGAGCCACCTGTGGGGTTCAAAAAGTTATAGGTGCCGTTCGTAATCGCCGCACTCAGCACCGATGCCCGGATCTGATTCAACGCTGTATTTTGCGCCTTGTTTTCGGTATATAGAATGGACGATTCCCAGTCCACCGGGCCCACGGTGCCTTTCAATCCACCCAGCACACGGGTTGCCTCCGCGACCACACTGACGTCACTATTGCCTACATCGTTGAATCGGTAGCGATAGGTGACGGGCTCGCCGTAAGGATTGCTTGGGTTGTTTGCAGGCAATTGCTCGGGCAGGTTAACCAAACTTTGGCGGGTTGCCGAATACCAAGAGCCGAAGTCGCCGTAGACTTGCGGGTTGCCCTTGTAGAACGTCTTGGTGCGGTTAAAACCTGCTTCAACAAAACCGGACAAGGTGCCCGAGAAGTCGAAGGTGCCGCGCGCAAAGAGATTGTCGCGATCACTGTTGGGCACAATTTCGGTACGCGGTGTCAAATCGAAACGACAAACGCCGCCGCGGCCGATGATCGATCCAGGCACGCACTTGCCGGGTCCGATCACGCCGGTAATAGTGGCAAGGCCGGTCGCATCGACCACAGATTCATAATAGTTACCTGCATAGCTTGATGTGAACGGCTGGCCTGTTCTGAGCGCTGACGCGGTAAGACGACCATCAATTAGATAATCCTTAACATCATTGATGCCCACGCTTTTGCGTTCAAAGCGCTCATAAGTAAAGAAGGCGTTGTAGCGGTCTTTGGCTAAATCACCAAAACCGATGCTGGCGTTGGCGCGATTGACTTTGTAGTTACCTTTAGCAGTTGACGAAAAACTACCGCCAACTTCGGCACCCTTATAATCTTTACGCAAAATAATGTTGACCACGCCAGCGATGGCTTCCGAGCCATAAATAGCCGAGGCGCCATCTTTCAAAATTTCAATTCGTTCGATCACGTTGACGGGCAACGAATCAAGATTGACCACGGAGGCTTGGCCGGCGTTGGGATCCGCGGGGGCAAGCGGCGCGATACGGCGACCATTCAGCAGCACGAGGGTAGAGGTTGAACCGAGACCGCGCAGCGATACGGTGGACGCCGCACCTGAAAAGCTGTTTCCGCCCGACAAGTCGTTAAGGCCACCATTGCCGTTCGCCGGCAGGCTGCGCAATATTTCTGAAACGGTCTGTTTACCCGAGCGCTCAATTTCTTCTTTGGTGATAATTTGGATCGGGGCCGGGCCTTCGGCATCAACACGCTTGATATTTGAGCCGGTCACCTCAATTTTGTCGATCTTTTGCGGCGCCACTTTAGCGGGTTGCGCGGCGTCCTGTGCAAATGCGGGCATCCCAACCAACGTAACGGTGGCACTCGCACCGATGACACCCAACAAAAGTCGTGTTAACTGTTTTTGCTTAAATTGCATTCTGATTGCCTCATCAAAAAACCGGACAAAATAGTCCCAATATGACCCCACTCGTGGTGCGGCAGAAAAGTACAAGAGTTGCCTAGCGGCGTAAAAATGATGTATCGCTGAAGACGAACAACAAAGTGATTAAATTCGTTAGTCATACCCTTGTCAAATTACGCTGTTAAGCGCCGCTAGAGCTTATCATTGACGTTTTGTGGGCGCGATACATATTTCCCGTTTGGACAACACCTGTTGTTTATTCAACACATTACAAAACCATTTCGATTCGGCACCTGCAAAATCTGTTTTTAGTCCATAAATCAGGGCCTTGGCAGCATGTTAAGCACATGAGGCCGCACAATTTCTATTACAAATTGATACAAAAAGTTGAAAGGAATATTGGATTATTTCGTTGAACGCTATCAGTGGTCCACGACCTTAAACCTACTGCCGACCGCCTGCGCATAGCGTCGCCACGCCGCAAACGAGTGCCGTAGGTGTGCCCACGCTTTGCGACGTTTTCGAGGCAGTTTTTCAAGAGGCGACTATGTGGCAAACAAGATCGCCTCAGTAAATTTACGCGTTTACCAAACACTCACCTGATCCCCTGCGGCTCTCACCATCCGATCGCCTGCCTTGCACGCGAATGCCTGTTGAAACTCCGGCAAATTGCCGAGTGGGCCCAATACACGGTACTGCGCGGGTGAGTGCGAGTCGGTTAGCAAACGGCGGCGGAGTTCGGCCTCGCGCACGTTTTGCCGCCAAGACTGTGCGTAGTTGATGAAGAAGCGTTGTTCGGCCCCAATGCCGTCGATTTTTTTACCGTGGTTCGGGTCGCTGGCAATCGCTTTTTGCAGGCCCAAATAGGCGACGCGCAGGCCACCGAAATCGGCGATGTTTTCACCCAGCGTGGCGCGGCCATTAATGCTGACGCCGGGTAGCGGCTGATAGGCTTCGTATTGTTTGGCGATGGCATCGGCCTTGACGGTGTAGCGGGTCGCATCTTCGGCGGTCCACCAATCACGACGGTTGCCGATTGCGTCAAATTTGCGGCCACGATCATCGAATCCGTGCGTAAGTTCGTGCCCAATCACCATACCAATGCCGCCGTAGTTGGAAGCATCGTCCGCTTTTTCATTGAAGAATGGCGATTGCAGAATTCCCGCCGGAAATACAATCTCGTTGATGCTGGCGTTGTAGTACGCATTGACGGTTGGCGGCGACATTGACCACGCGTTGCGATCAATTGGTTTGCCGAGGCGATCCACCTGGCGCTGAAATTCCGCGCGCGTAGCGCGGATCACGTTGCCCAAATAATCATCCGCTTTAATTTCAACGGCTGAATAGTCTTTCCACTTATCCGGATACCCGATCTTGACCGAAATCGCATCCAGTTTGATGATGGCTTCTTTCTTGGTATCAGCACTCATCCAGTCGAGCGCCTCAATCCGGTCACGCATTGCCGCGCGTACGTTTTTGACCAGATCCAGCGCTTTGGCTTTGGCAGCGGGGCTGAAGGCTTTCTCAACATAGAGCTGCCCGATGGCTTCGCCCATGGTGCGATCAATAGTGGCAATCACATGGTCCGAGCGAGGCTCCATTTGTTCAACGCCGGTCAGCACTTTGCCGTAAAACGCAAAATTTTCCTGCTCAAATTCGCCGCCCATATTGGGGCTCATGGTGCGTAGGGTGTGCCATAAGCTGTAGGCGCGCCACGTAGCGGGCGGCGTATCACTGGCGAGTTTTGAAAGTGCTTCGAAAAACTTTGGCTGACCGACATTGATGTCGCCGACCGATTCGATATTCAGCGCTGTGAAAAATGCACTCCACTCAAAATTGGGCGCGAGTTCTTTCAATTTGTCGAGCGTCATCAGGTTGTAAGTCTTATCGGGGTCACGCGCGTCAACGCGCGTCATTGCCGCTTCTGCTAGAGACGTTTCCAACGCCATGATCCGAGCTGCGCTGCCAGCCGCGTCGTCCGCGCTCATGCCGGAAAGCGTGAGCATTTTGGTGACGTGCGCCACATAGGCATCGCGTTGTTTTTTGCTTTGCGCATCGGTAGAAAAATAGTATTCGCGCTCCGGCAAACCGAGGCCGCCCTGAAATAACTGTGCGATATAGCGCGACGAGTTTTTTTGATCCTGGCGAATCGCGAAATTAAAGCCGACCTGTGTGCCTTGTTTATGCAGTATCGCAAAAGAGCCGCCCAGAGATTTTGTGTAGACCGGATCTTTGGCGATATCGAGCGCGGTATTCAGACTCTTCTGTGCGTCCAATTTTTCAGCGGCGAGCCCGCTCGCATAGAAATCACCGACTTTTCGTTTGATGGAGCCGGCGGGTGCAGCCTCCGGCTTCATGGCTGCAATTAATATTGTTTTCATCACCTCGCGATTACGTTCGCCGATCTGGTCAAACGAGCCCCAGCGGGCTTTATCTTTTGGGATCGCACTTGCATCCTGCCAATGACCCGTTGCGTAGCGGTAAAAATCGTCGCACGGCGCAGCCTTCGTATCGAAGTAAATCGCGTCAACGCCGGGCTTGTCGGCAAGCTTATTGGCAAGGGATGAGGACGAGTCGAGATTATTCGTTTCAGCAAAACTCAACGTTGATGCAACCGCTAGCGCTAACGTTAATACTTGTGGGATGGTCTTCATAAGCTCGCTCTGAAATTAATGGTGTCGCAAAATAGCACTCGCCGACTTGCGGCGCAATATCTGCATTCGTGATTGCTTCATGAGGCGTCGAATTGGTGGGTAAGCAAAAAAGAAATACTGTGTATCCAATGGATCAAAAAAATGCACATACCCTAGTAGAGATGGGCGTTACAGGGCATAAATGCTTCAAGATGACCGTCAATATTAGAGTTTGTTAAAAATGCTGCGCCGCAACATGAAAAGTTATTGACACCTCTAGCATCGAGTAATACGCTAGTTTCAAACAAGCGTTTGAAACCCAACGTAAATCGCTTTCTTTTCCTATTCAACTCGTTGTTAATGATCAACTTATGGCCATTGCTGCAATTCAAAAATCGGTTCGTTCTAGCGATGTCATCGTCGAAGTTGACACCAAATCGCGCATCCTCGATGCAGCCGAAGAGTTGTTCATGGAACATGGTTTTGAAGCAACTTCATTACGCCTCATCACCACTGCGGCGGCCGTCAATCTGGCGGCAGCAAATTATCATTTCGGATCTAAAGAAGAATTGTTTCAGGCCGTGTTGACGCGCCGACTTGATCCGATGAACCAAGATCGCATGCAGCTGCTCACGAACTATGAGACTGCAGCGGGTAACAAGGCACTCACGTGCGAAGTCATCATCTCGGCTATGTTCATTCCCGCCTTGAAACTGGCACGTGACCAGAGCCAAGGCGGCAAGAATTTCTTGCGCTTGCTGGGCCGCGCCTACGCAGATCCCGCGCCATTTATTCGCGAATTTCTGTCGAGCCAGTATGCAGAAATGATTGCACGCTACCGTGCGGCGTTTGCCAGAGCATTGCCGCATTTGCCGCGCGAAGAAGTGTCATGGCGGCTGCATTTTGTGATGGGTGCGTTGTCATACACATTAGCCGGGACGGACGCGCTCAAGGTAATTGCGCAATTTCACCCGGCCGAAGTCAATAACGATGAATTATTGCTAAAGCGTTTAGCCCCATTTCTGGCGGCCGGGCTGAGGGCACCGATGGCGAATGCCACTGACGCACATCAGTGGTTTCAAGAGACTTGAATTTTTGATTTTTGTGTTTTATCTGAAAGAGGAGATGTCATCATGTTGACGATATTATTTTGCGCAGTGCTTGCAGTCGCACTCATTTGGGCGCTGGCCTATCACGCTTCAAGCGCGGCGATGTGGTCAGGCGTGGTTGGCTTCGCGCTATTAGCGCTGACCGTGACCGGCACACTGGATGGCGCGTTAGCGGGCATCTTGTGGTTCGTATTTTTAGCGGCGGCGGTAGTGGCCAACGTGAAATCGATCCGGATGGGTTTGCTCACGGTGCCGATTTTTGCGATGTACAAAAAAGTATTGCCGCAAATCTCGCAAACCGAGCAGGAGGCGCTGGAGGCGGGCACCGTGTGGTGGGACGGGGATTTGTTTTCCGGCAAGCCGGATTGGAACAAATGGCTGAACGTGCCGAAGGCCAAACTAACCGCCGAAGAACAGGCGTTTATTGACGGCCCGACCAACGAGCTTTGCAGCATGATTGATGAGTGGAAAACCACCCACGAGCTGCACGATCTTGAGCCGAAAGTATGGCAATTTATCAAAGACAAAGGATTCCTCGGGATGATTATTCCCAAGGAGTACGGCGGCCTTGGTTTCTCGGCGTATGGCCACAGCCAGACCGTGATGAAAATTTCGACCCGTTCGGCAACCGCGGCGGTATCGGTGATGGTGCCCAATTCATTGGGACCGGGCGAATTGTTGATGCACTACGGCACCAAAGAACAGAAAGATTATTACCTGCCGCGTCTGGCAAAGGGCCTGGAAATTCCGTGCTTTGCGTTGACCGCGCCTGAGGCAGGATCGGATGCCGCCTCCATGCCCGACACCGGGATTGTGTGCAGGCAAATGTGGGAAGGCAAAGAGACGCTGGGGCTGCGCGTCACATGGGAAAAACGCTACATCACCTTGGGTCCCGTGGCGACTATCTTGGGCTTGGCATTCAAGTGTTTTGATCCGGATAAATTACTAGGCGATAAAGTTGATTTGGGGATTTCCTGCGCGCTGATACCGACCAAAACCAAGGGCGTGAATATTGGCCGCCGTCATGCCACGCTTAATGCCGCCTTCATGAACGGCCCGAACTCCGGCAAGGACGTTTTCATCCCGATGGATTGGGTAATTGGCGGCCAGCCGATGTTGGGTGAAGGCTGGCGCATGCTGATGGAATGTTTGGCCGCTGGCCGTTCCATTTCACTGCCGGCGCAATCAATTGCGGCCGGCAAAGTGGCGAGTTTTTCGTCGGGTGCTTATTCGCGTGTCCGTCAACAATTCAAAATGCCGATCGGCAAATTTGAAGGCATCGAGGAGCCGTTGGCCCGCATTGGCGCCAACACGTATCTGGTCGACGCGATGCGTACCATCACGGCAGGCGCGCTCGACCTTGGCGAGAAGCCATCGGTGTTGTCGGCGATTTCAAAATTCCACGCCACCGAGCGTATGCGCACGATGATTAACGACGCGATGGATATTCATGGTGGCAAGGGAATTTGCATGGGGCCGAATAATTATCTGGGCCGCGCGTATCAACAAATTCCGATTGCGATTACCGTGGAGGGCGCGAATATTTTGACGCGCTCGCTGATTATTTTTGGTCAAGGCGCGATCCGCTGTCATCCGTGGGTCTTAAGCGAAATGAAAGCAGCGCGCGAAGACGATGTCAATAAATTTGATACAGCATTTTGGGGGCACATCAAATTCACGATGTCTAACGCGGCGCGCGCGCTGTGGATGGGCATTACCGGCGGGCTCGGTTTGCCCGCACCGGCAGATAACGAGACCAAGCGGTATTACCAGCAGATGACGCGGTTCTCGTCCGCTTTTGCGCTGCTGGCCGATACCTCGATGTTTATTATTGGCGGCTCGTTGAAGCGCAAAGAAAAATTGTCGGCACGACTCGGCGATGTGTTGTCGAACCTTTATTTGGCGTCCTGTGCATTGAAGTTTTATGACGAGCGCGGCCAGCAAAAAGATGAATTGCCGCTGCTGAAATGGGCGCTCTACGATTGCTCATTCAAAATGCAGGTGGCGATGGACGGCATCATCGGCAATTTCCCGAATCGTCCGGTTGCGTGGATTTTGCGACGGCTCGTTTTCCCGAAGGGCATGACACTGATTCAGCCGTCCGATGCGATGGGCCATGACGTTGCCAAGATTTTGATCAACCCCTCGGCCGCGCGTGACCGGCTGATCTCGGGCATGTATTTGCCCGCCGATGAGAGCGATATTTTTGGCCACCTCAATGCGGCCATGAATGCCGTTATCGCTGCAGAGCCGGTGGAGGCCAAAGTTCGTGCAGCACAGCGCGCGGGCCGCTTGTCAACGCGCAATGTAGAGCCGATGTTTGAAGAGGCGATGAAGCTCTCCGTCATTACCGACACCGAGTGGGCGTTGTGGAAGCGTGCGCGGGTCATGACCAAAGAAGTGGTGCGCGTAGATGACTTTGATAAAAACTTTGGTTTGGCTGTGCAGCAGGCCGAAGATTGGCGCGGGCCGGAAGCGCACGCGATGGCGGCTGAATAAAACAAACAAGGTAAACCCAAATGAAAAAAGTTTACGTTGTAGACGGCGCGCGTACGCCATTTTTGAAAGCCAAAGGTAGGCCGGGACCGTTTTCCAGCGGCGATTTGGCCGTGGGCTGCGGTCGCCCGCTGCTCGCCCGCCAATCGTTTTCTCCGACTGAGTTTGATGAAGTCATCGTCGGCGCGGCGATGCCCAGCGCAGACGAAGCCAACATAGGCCGGGTGGTGTCGTTACGCCTTGGCTGTGGCGATAGAGTGCCGGCGTGGACGGTGATGCGCAATTGCGCCTCGGGCATGCAGGCGTTGGATTCGGCCTACATGAATATTCTGGCCGGTAAATCGCATCTGGTACTTGCGGGCGGCTGTGATGCGATGAGCCATGCACCGCTGCTGTATGGGCCGAAAATGGTGAACTGGCTGGCAGATTGGTATGCCGCAAAATCGTTCGGTCAACGCGCCGGTGTGGCGGTGCAATTCCGCTTGGCCTATCTAGCACCCGTTATCGCGATTTTGAAAGGTTTGACTGACCCGATTGTCAAATTGACGATGGGACAGACGGCAGAAATCGTCGCGAAACGCTTTGGCATCACCCGACAAATGATGGACGAATTCGCGGCGGAATCGCATCTGAAAGTATTGGCCGGGCGCGCAGCGGGCCATTATGACGAGATCGAGCCGTTGATTGATTCACAGGGCAAGGTTTATAGCGAGGATGACGGTGTCCGTACCGATTCCACGCCAGAGCGACTCGCAAAATTGCGGCCAGTGTTTGATAAAACCTATGGTGCCGTGACCGCCGGAAACTCATCGCAGGTCACTGATGGTGCGGCGATGCTGATTTTGGCGTCGGCAGAGGCGGTTGCCAAACATAATTTGAAGCCGCTCGGTGCCATTATTGATTCGCAGTGGAGCGCACTCGATCCGGCTGAAATGGGTCTGGGCCCGGTGCACGCGATTACACCGATGTTGCTCCGCAACGGCATGGGTTTGAATGATTTGGACGCGCTCGAAATTAATGAAGCCTTCGCGGCGCAAGCGCTGGGCTGTTTAGCGGCGTGGGAGTCCGAAGCTTATTGCGAGGAAAAGTTGGGCCTTGATGCTTCAGCGTTCGCCAAATTCGGGCAATTTGATCGCAGCAAATTCAACGTTGACGGTGGCGCGATCGCGATTGGCCATCCGATTGGTGCATCCGGTGCCCGGGTCGTGTTGCATGCCTTGAAAGTGCTGGCGCGTAGCGGCGGCAATCGCGCGGCGGCGAGCCTTTGCATCGGCGGCGGGCAGGGCGGGGCGATGTTGTTGGAGCGGGTTTGAGTTTTGCCGCTGTTTTCCCTGATTGTCAGTGACAGCATTCCTTAATATTTTCAATGTCATTCCGAGTCGCTTTTACGAGGAATCTGTTTTTCTCCGCGGCTTATGTCGGCAAGCAGATTCCTCGTAAAAGCGACTCGGAATGACATAACTTTTACGTTTATCTCAACGTTTTCGCACAACAACCTTTTTATCGCCGAACCCACTACATGTCCCGAACTTACTTTGTGTATATCCTCGCCAGTAAATCCCGGCGTTTGTATATCGGTGTGACCAACAATTTGGAACGGCGGTTGTGGGAGCATAAAAATAAAGTGGTGGAAGGTTTTACCAAGCAGTACAACATTGATCGATTGGTTTATTTTGAAGATACAACCGACGTAAAAGCAGCGCTAGAACGCGAGAAACAGCTTAAGGGCTGGCGTCGCGAAAAGAAAATTGAGTTGATCGAAAGTGTGAATGTCATTTGGAATGATTTATCGCTGAATTGGCAAACAGCAGATGCGCCGTCTCCAAGGGGAATTGTGCTGGGCGCTGAGTGTTGGGAATGACAAGTTATTTAGGTGCCTTTCAAAATTTGCAAAATCCGCGATCGTGGTTCTCTTTCAAACACTCATGGCTATTCATAACCACTCACAACCATTGACCTCGTTTTGAGCGCATGTCAGTTCCCTTTTTTCAAGTGACATCTGCTGTTAATAAGCGCAACACAAACTAACGACCAAGATGCTCCCACCTTTCACTTTATTCGACCTAGACGACACGCTGTTTGACCACGCCCGCGCGTCGCGGATTGCGCTGGAGGTAGTGCATGCGTCGCATGCAACAGATCTTGATTTTGATGAGTTTGCGGCCGAGCACGCGCGTGTGCTTGAGATTTACCATGCGCGATTTTTAACTGGTGAATTGACGCTTGACGAGGCCCGCGCTGCGCGCATGACCGAGCTCTTTGCCATATTTGAAAAGTCAATCGATAGCGCAGCAGCACTTGATATTTCCGCCGCATATCGCCGTGAGCACCAGGGCAATCGCGCTCTTGTATCCGGCGCGCGCGAATTGTTAGAAGCGCTGCGAGGCAAATCGCGCATGGGCATCATCACCAACAATTCTGTCGCTGAACAAATTGAGAAATTACGCGCGCTCGACATCGCGCATTTCTTTGAAGTAATTGTGATTTCAGAAGATGTCGGCGTGACCAAGCCCGACGCGCGAATCTTCGAGATCGCGCTTGAACGGCTAGGCGCCGCCGCACACGATGCGGTGATGATTGGCGACAGTTTTATCAATGATGTTCAGGGGGCTTCCCGTGCGGGAATTGCGCCTGTTTGGCTCAACCGAGTGCATGCTGAAACTCAAGATAAAACCCCAGCATTGGCGGGCTTGGTGGAGCATAAAGGCCCAGAAAGCCACGCCAGTGCTAGAGTGTTAAAAAATAAACTCATTACCATCGCCACCCTTGACCCGCTGACGGCGACCCTCGCGGCAATTGAAAACGCTTACTTGTCGCAGCGTCACAACTACGCCAGCGCGGACTCTCGTGATTACGTTCACGCCCAAGACAACACCCATAAGGAAAATAATAATGCAGGCATGGAAACACTGGCGACTTGAACGTACGCCAAACGCCGCCGACAATAGCGGTCCGGCGTTTTTATATTTTGATAAATCGTATGCCGATGGAAGCGAAAGCACGAATACATTTTCGAGCGAAGCGCTGCACGAGCTAGCTGAAGTCTGCGTCGAGCTTAAAGGCAATCCGCCCAAGGCGCTGGCGATTTTGTCCGCCAAAGAAAACGGCTTTGCCGCGGGCGCGGACATTGACGAATTCACGCGGATCAAGAGCGCTGAGGAAGCGATCGCGTTTACCAACTTGGGGAACGAAGTATTTGACAAGATTGCGACGCTGCCGTTTCCGACGCTCGCGATGATTCATGGTTTTTGCATGGGCGGTGGTACCGAGTTAGCCCTTGCCTGCCGCTATCGAATCATGGACGACGGCGCGAAATCGAAGATGGCCCTGCCCGAAGTGATGCTGGGCATTGTGCCGGGTTGGGGCGGTGCCAAACGGATGCCCGAGCTCATCGGCGCGGCGCAGGCGTTGGATCTGATGTTGACAGGCCGTAGCGTCGATGGCAAAAAAGCCAAGCGGATGGGCTTGGTCGACGATGTCACACCCCGTCGCCATTTTGTCAATGCGGCGAAAGTTTTTCTCGCAAAACCGCGTGCGCCGCATCAGCCTGCATTCAAGGATGCCATCACCAACTGGCCGCTTATTCGCGGATGGGTGGCAAATAAGTCGCGTGAGAAAGTCGCACAGCGTGCGCGCAAAGACCACTATCCGGCGCCGTACGCGATTATTGATTTATGGGAGAAATTCGGTGGCGATCCGCGTACGGTGCCGGCCGGTGATCCGATCTCGATTCAAAGCCTGTTCAGCCACCCCACTGCGCCTAATCTCATTCGCATTTTTAAATTGCAAGACCGGCTGAAGGCGATTGGCGCGGGTCAGTCCGATATCAACCACGTACACGTCATCGGTGCGGGTGTGATGGGCGGCGATATTGCCGCATGGTGTGCGTTGCGCGGACTGAGGGTAACGCTGCAAGATTTGGATCATGCGCGGATTGCACCCGCGATTAAACGCGCCGCCGAGGCCTACAAGAAACGTTTGAAATTACCGCATCTGGTGCAGGCCGCGATGGATCGTCTTATTCCCGACGTTAAAGGCGATGGCGTCGCGCATTGCGATCTGGTGATTGAGGCGATTGTCGAGAACGCGGAGATCAAGAAAAAACTTTATGCGACGATCGAGCCGCGCATGAAGGCTGGCGCTATTCTTGCCACCAATACATCATCGATTCCGCTTCAAGAATTATCGGTTGGCCTCGTGCGGCCCGAACGGCTGGTCGGCATCCATTTCTTCAATCCGGTTGCGCAGATGATGTTGGTTGAGATCGTGGAAGGACCGAGTACTTCGGCAGAAACCATGCAGCGTTCCCAAGCATTCGTAAAAAAAATTGACAAACTGCCGCTGCCGGTGAAATCGGCGCCCGGCTTTCTGGTCAACCGAATTTTGACGCCTTACATGACCGAGGCGCAGGTGATGCTGGCAGAGGGCATTCCCGCAGAAACCATCGATGCCGCGGCGAAAGAATTCGGCATGCCGATGGGGCCGATCGAATTAGCTGACGTGGTCGGGCTGGATGTCGGGTTGGCGGTGGGCCGCGAACTGCATAAACCTGGTAATCCGCAGCCGATGAAGATTCAAGAGCTGGTTGACGCCAAAAAACTCGGCAAAAAATCAGGCGAGGGCTTTTATAAATGGGTGAACGGCAAGCCGCAAAAAGCGAATGGCAGCGGCACGGTTGATTTGGCCCCGCTGTGGATGCGCATGACGCTCCCGGCGGTCAACGAGGCTGTTGCGTGCGTCCGGGAAGGTATTGTCGCCGATGCTGATTTATGTGACGCAGGCATTATTTTCGGCACCGGTTTTGCACCGCATCGCGGTGGGCCACTGAATTACCTGCGCGCCGCCGGAAAGGATAAGTTGTTGGCCGAAATGAAGTCGCTTGAACAACAGCATGGTCAGCATTTTATGGCGGACGCAGGCTGGGCAGCATTTTAGGCTTTTTTGCGATTCGCCGCTCTTCATACGCTGCGTGCTCCGAAGGTGTTTCCATCATGTTCATGTGCTGCTATTTTTGCAGCTTGTTTCTACACCCTGTCGTACCGATTTCAGGATAGAAGTTAAGCATGTCAAAGCCGTATAATTCAGGGCTCAAAATGGTAAATCGCAAGCAACGCGGATTTCTCACGTTGCGGGGCGAAAAACCGTCGTTTGCGCCAGATGGCTCTATATCAGCCGCTGCGCAATTCCCACTCGGCTGGAGAACTGAATTGGCAAATGCTGTGGCAAATAATGTGGCAACTGAAGTGGTAACGGCAGTCGCCGGTTTGCAGGTAGTTTCGGCGACAGGCGCTGCAACAAGCTTGACCGCCCCGCCCGCAGCGATAAAATTGGTGAATCGTCGTGGCACGCGCTACATTTTGTTTGACGACGCGTCGACGATTGCGGATGTATTTGCGCTTCGCTGTCGCGCGTCGCCCAACGCGCCCGCATATCGTGAATTTCATAGCAGCACCAAAGAATGGGTCGGCACCACCTGGCGTGAAATCGGCGACCGGGTTGCGTTGATGCGCGAAGGCCTGCGTCGCGATGGATTCCAGCCCGGTGAACGACTCGCCATCATGCAGAAAAACAGCAGCAACTGGGTACTTGCCGATCAAGCAGCGTTTGCACATGGCATGGTGCCGGTGCCGCTGTTTGTGGACGACCGTCCCGATAACGTTGCCTTTATCATCAACGACGCCGATGTGAAAGTGATCGTTATCGATGGTGAAGAGCACTGGAAACGATTGAAAACGGTGCGCGATCAGTTAGGGCCGTTGAAATTGATTCTGAGTGTGAAACCCGTGGTCGATCCAGATGAGCCGCGCTTGAAAACGTTGAGCGAGTGGTTGCCGACAGTCCCAAATAGTTTTGAGCGCTCTCCCGCGACCGGGTCGGATTTGGCGACGATTGTGTATACCAGCGGCACCACCGGAAAACCCAAAGGCGTGATGTTGTCGCATCGAAATATTCTCGCCAACGCGCAATCGGGTTTGTGTCTTTACGATATTTATGCCGAGGATGTTTTTTTATCATTCCTGCCGCTGTCGCACATGTTTGAGCGCACCTGCGATTATTATTTAAACGTTATTTCCGGCGCATCGATGGCGTTCTCGCGCTCGATTCCCCAGCTTGCAGAAGATTTCCGCACGATTCAGCCGACGATCATTTTCTCAGTGCCGCGCATTTACGAACGCTTCCTCGCCGCGATTAATGATCAACTTAAAAAGGCCTCGCCGGTTAAGCGGAAGATGTTTGATTTTGCGGTTAAAACCGGCTGGGAAAAATTTGAGTACGAGCAAGGCCGTGGTGCGTGGCAACCGCAGTTTTTGCTATGGCCAGCGCTAAAAAAACTCGTCGCCGATAAACTGCTCGCCCGCCTCGGTGGCAAACTGAAGTTCGCGATATCGGGCGGCGCGGCGCTATCCCCTTCCGTGGCTAAAGTGTTCGTCGGTCTGGGTTTGCCGATTTGTCAGGGCTATGGCCTATCTGAAGCGAGCCCGCTGCTGACCGTAAATTTGCTTGATAAAAACGACCCCACCACGATCGGCGCGGCGGTTCCCGGTGTGCAGCTTCGGGTGGCGGAAAATGGCGGCCTGTTTGCGCGCGGGCCCAGCATCATGATGGGATATTGGAATAACGCCGAGGCCACCCGCGCGGTGCTGTCCGAAGATGGCTGGCTTAACACCGGCGACCAAGTCCGGATTGATGAGCAGGGTTATGTGCGCATCACCGGCCGATTGAAAGAAATCATTGTGATGGGCAACGGCGAGAAGGTGCCGCCCGTCGATATGGAGCTGGCAATTCAACTGGACCCATTGTTCGAACAGATTCTAGTGTTCGGCGAAGCGAAGCCGTATTTGTCGGCCATCGCGGTGTTGAACGATGACGAATGGGGAAAAGTCGCGGTTGAAAACAAGCTGGATCCTAATGTGAACGGGGCCGGTCGCGACAAAGCGGAAAAATTTTTAGTGCAGCGGATCACCAAGCGTATCAAGGATTTTCCCGGTTATGCGCAAGTCCGCAAGGTCAGTATTGCGCCGGAAAAATGGACGATTGATAACGGTTTGATGACGCCGACCTTAAAACTGAAGCGCGTGGCGATTTTTGCAAAATATGCGCCCGCGATCGAAGAAATGTACAAGGGCCATTGCTTGTGAGCCACGCTGACCATAGCGCTCAAAAAGGCGCGGTGCCGGTGACATTGCCGGCGGATCGTCAACCGACCATCCGCATTATTCCGATGCCCGCTGACACCAATGCCAACGGCACTATTTTTGGCGGCTGGGTGATGGCGCAGGTGGACTTGGCGGGTAGCGTGCCGGCGCATCAGCGCGCAATGGGCAGTGTCGTAACCGTCGCGGTGAATTCATTTTTATTCAAAGAGCCGGTATTCGTCGGTGACCTCGTCAGCTTTTACGCCAGAGTTATCAAAACCGGTCGCACCTCGCTGACGGTAGAGGTTGAGGTTTATGCGCAACGACATCGCTTCGGTTCCGAAATCGTGAAAGTGACGGAAGCCGTTCTGACCTATGTCGCGATTGATGAAAACCATCGGCCAAGGGCGCTGTTTGCAGAGTAATAAATTACAAACACCAGCATAGAAGGGCGTCAGCGAGAAAAAATGCTTGTTAAGCCGCCTCGATGCTGGAGATTAGCAACTAAAAAAAGTTTTAGAGTTCCGCCAACCAGGAGTGAAGAATGAAAAATTTCCACATTAGAAAAGTTGCCGTGCTCGGCGCAGGCGTGATGGGCGCGCAGATTGCCGCGCATCTGACCAACGCGAACGTGAAAGCGATTTTGTTTGATCTCGCTGCCAAGGAAGGGCCGAAGAACGGAATTGTTTTGAAAGCATTGGACGGGCTCACGAAACTGTCCCCTGATCCGCTGGCCTCCAAGGCGCGTGCATCTCTGATAACACCCGCGAATTACGACGAAAATCTGGAGTGGCTACGCGATTGCGATCTGGTGATCGAAGCGATTTCGGAAAAAATGGACTGGAAAAAATCGCTGTACGAAAAAGTTGCTCCGTTCCTGGGTGCGAGGTCGATTTTCGCTTCGAACACTTCCGGCCTAAGCATCACCGAGCTGTCAAAAGTTTTTCCTGAAGCGCTGCGCCATCGCTTCTGCGGCATTCACTTTTTTAATCCGCCGCGCTACATGAAGCTGGTTGAGTTGATTCCCACGGCACAGACCGAGCCGGAAATCATTGATCAACTCGAAACCTTTCTCGTCACCACCGTGGGCAAAGGCGTGGTTCGCGCCAAAGACACGCCCAATTTTGTCGCCAATCGTATCGGCGTGTTTTCAATGGCGTCCACGATGTATCACACCGGTGAATTCAAGCTGCCGTTCGACGTGGCGGATGCTTTGACTGGCCCCGCGATTGGTCGCGCCAAAAGCGCCACATTTCGCACGGCGGATGTGGTCGGTCTGGACACCATGTCGCTGACGATTAAAACGTTATCGGACACCTTGCCGAACGATCCTTGGCACAAGTTTTACCAAAGCCCAGCGTGGTTATCAGCGCTGATTGCCAAAGGCGCTCTCGGTCAAAAAACCAAGGCGGGTGTCTTCACCAAAAAAGGCAAGGACATCATGGTTCTTGATTTGGCGGCGCAAGACTACAAAATTTCGGACGGCAAAATGGCTGATGAGGTCGCGGCGATTTTGAAAATAAAAAATCCAGCGGAACGATTTGCCGCACTGCGCGCCAACGCGCATCCTCAGGCGCAATTTTTGTGGTCCATCTTCCGCGATTTGTTTCACTACTGCGCGTTTCAACTGAGCGATATTGCGCACAGCGCACGTGATATTGATTTCGCGATTCGCTGGGGTTTCGGTTGGAAAATGGGCCCGTTCGAATTGTGGCAGGCCGCCGGTTGGTCGCAGATTGCGAATTGGATTTCAGAGGATATTGCGGCGGGTAAAACGATGGCTAATGTGCCGCTCCCCGCTTGGGTAATGGATAGCCCGGTTGCGACGCTCAAGGGCGTGCATTCGCAAGAAGGTTCGTATTCAGCCGCAACGGGAAAAATGGTGCCGCGTTCCACCTTGCCAGTATACAAGCGCCAATTTTTCCCTGAGCTCATGCTGGGCGAAAAGTCTGATCAGGGCAAGACGATTTTCGAAACCGAGGCGGTGCGCATGTGGACGGCTTTGGGCTACGACGATATTGCGATCGTGTCCTTCAAGTCAAAAATGCATTCCATCGGCAGCGATGTGCTGGAGGGCTTGAACAAAGCGATTGATGAAGCCGAGGCGAATTACCACGGCCTGGTGATTTGGCAAACCGAACCGCCATATGCAGCCGGCGCGAATCTAGTGAAGGCGCTCGAGTCGTTGCAACAAGGCCGCTTCGATGAATTTGAAGCGATGGTCAATGTATTCCAGCAAACTTCGCAACGCATCAAGTACAGCCTGATTCCGGTGGTGTCCGCTGTAGACGGATTGGCATTGGGCGGCGGCTGTGAATTCGTGATGCATTCTGACCGGGTGATTGCCTCGCTTGAAAGCTACGTTGGTTTGGTGGAAGCCGGCGTGGGCTTATTGCCGGCCGGTGGCGGTTTGAAGGAGATCGCGCTGCGTGCAGCGCTGGGCGCGCGGGGTGGAGACTTGTTGCCAGAAATCACCAAGATGTTTAAACAGGTGGCGATGGGTGAAGTATCGAAGTCGGCGTTGGGCGCCAAAGAAATGGGCTACCTGCGCTGGCGCGATGTCATTATTTTGAACAGTAACGAGCTGTTGTTCGTCGCGCTGGAAAACGCACGCGCAATGGCGGCCTCGGTTTATCGTCCGCCGTTGCCACCGACGCAGTTCCCAGTGGCAGGCGACACCGGCATTGCGACCTTGAAAATGATTTTGGTGAACATGAAAGAGGGCGGCTTTATCTCGGAGCACGACTATGAAATCGGCAGCCGGATCGCCGCCTGCTTGTGCGGTGGTGAAGTCACACCGGGTTCGATGGTGGATGAAAAATGGATGCTTGATCTAGAGCGCCATCACTTCTGTGAATTGGCGAAGATGCCCAAAACGCAGGACCGCATCGCGTTCATGCTGAAGAACGGCAAGCCGCTGCGCAATTAATGCCGCGCCGCGCGATGTTTAGCCGCCACACTTAAATTCACTCGAATTCACTGGAGAAGAAAATGACACAACTTCAAGATGTTTATATTGTTGCCGCCGTGCGTACCCCGGTCGGCAAAGCACCTCGCGGCATGTTTAAAAGCGTCCGTCCTGATGACATGCTCGCCCACGTTTTGCGCGGCGCGATTGCACAGGTGCCGGGCCTTGATCCGCACGATATTGGGGACGTCGTCGTTGGTTGCGCGATGCCAGAAGGCGAGCAGGGTATGAACGTGGCGCGCATTGGCGTGCTGCTCGCGGGCTTGCCCGATTCAGTGCCGGGCGTGACGATCAACCGTTTCTGCTCGTCTGGCGTGCAGGCCATCAGCATGGCGGCGGATCGGATCCGGTCGGGCGATGATGATGTGATGATTGCCGCAGGCACGGAATCGATGTCAATGGTGCCGATGATGGGCAATAAAGTCGCCTTGGGCGCGAGCGTGTTTGCCAACAATGAACATGTCGCGATTGCCTACGGCATGGGCATTACTGCTGAGAAAGTCGCGCAGCAGTGGAAGGTATCGCGCGAGGAGCAGGATGCGTTTGCTGCGGCTTCTCATGCAAAGGCGGCGGCGGCGATCTCAGCAGGTCATTTCAAAGCTGAAATTGTGCCCTATGAAATCGATACCGCATCGCCGGATCTTGTCAGCGGCCAGATTAAGCATCGTAAAAAAATGGCCGATACCGATGAAGGTCCGCGCCCTGATTCGACATTAGAGTCGTTGGCGAAATTGCGTCCGGTGTTTGCCGCCCGCGGCAGCGTGACGGCGGGTAACTCATCGCAAATGTCGGACGGTGCCGGTGCGTTGGTATTGATGTCGGAGAAGGCGCTAAAAAAATACAACATCCAGCCGTTGGCGCGATTCGTGTCGTTCGCGGTCGCCGGTGTCCCTGCTGAAATTATGGGCATCGGCCCGATCAAGGCAATTCCAAAAGTGTTGAAGCAGGCCGGTATCAACCACCAGGATTTGGATTGGATTGAGCTCAATGAAGCGTTCGCTGCGCAGTCACTCGCGGTGATTAAAGATTTGGGCCTGGATGCAACCAAAATTAATCCGCTCGGTGGTGCGATCGCGCTCGGTCATCCGCTCGGTGCAACCGGTGCCATTCGCGCCGCTACACTGATCCACGGCATGCGCCGCACCAAGCAAAAATGGGGCATGGTCACGATGTGTATCGGCACTGGAATGGGTGCTGCGGGGTTATTTGAAGCGATGTAATTGGGCTTCAAACCAGCGCCGAAGAACACCGCGCTAAGTAGCTGACTTCGTGGTTAATTTAAAGTGTTGTATTGCTGCAATGCAGCACAGGAAAATCGATTACGTCGCCATAGTTTTCCTGTAGAGTTCCTAGTAGAGACGTGGATGTGATTTATGCATGGTGCGAACTCCGGGATTTTGGAGTTGCTGAGTTCAAATGAATCGATACCGGTTTGCGCAATCAGCATCGATGAAGTTTGCATTTACGTTATAAAAAATGAGCAGTTCAAATAAATAACTTTCGAGGAGAACACCCAATGAGTCACATCAGTCCAAGCCATCGTGCTTTT
>JBBRFJ010000003.1:0-58623 GCA_038224475.1 Burkholderiales bacterium | reverse complement strand
GCGATATCGCGAACCAGATCTTCGACAAACTTTGGATTATCGTAGGCGCGCTCGGTGACGAACTTCTCATCGACGCGTTTCAATATTCCATACAACTCTGCCGAAGCCTCATCTTCCGCGACACGAATAATGTCTTCGATCCAAAGGGTTGCTGTAGCATGACGAACCGTTATGCTGATATGCGAGCGTTGGTTGTGCGCGCCGTAAGCTGAAATTTCTTTTGAGCACGGGCACAAACTGGTCACGGGCGCAACGATTTTGGTGGTGATCTGCGTCACGCCGTTTTTGATATGGCCGCTCAAGGTAATTTCATAATCGAGCATCGACTTCACGAACGAAACCGGGGCTGTCTTTTCAACAAAATACGGAAATGAAATTTCCACATGGCCTTCTGCGACGCCAAGCCGCTTGACCATGCGTTCAAGCAATTTAGCGAACGACGTCACACCAATCGGCTCAGCATTATTCTCGATGAGCTCAACAAACCGGGACATATGCGTGCCCTTGACGTCCTCAGCGAGGCGAACCGACATCGCAAAGGTTGCGATCGTATATTGCGCCTCTTTGCCGGCGCTGCCTTGTACTCGGACGGGGTGGCGAATGGCTTTGATGCCAACCCGGTCGATTGCAATTTTGCGGGTGTCGGCGCCGCTCTGGGTATCTGCCAGCAAGTCCGCAACTTTGTTCGTCCCTTTGTTTTTCCCTTCGCCCACCTCAGCCTCAACGCCGTCCGCGCCGGAGATAGCGGCGGTGGCAGGGACATCGTTCGGCGGCATCGGCAAGTGGATATCACGTTGATTCATTTCAATAAAACCCTTAAAAACATCAACCCATTATAGCCTGCGCACTCGATATGAACAGGTTGAGGGGCCACTAACCCAATTGAGTTGGGTGCGGCTAATCAGAATTCAAGGCAAAAAAAGAGCGCCCCAGCGGCATGGGACGCTCTTTCTACATTGCAAGTTGCCAGCAGAAATAAGTGATTTCCGCTAGGCCCGGCTACAAGCCTGCCTGGCAATCAGCCGTTATAAGCTGATTCGCCATGCGACGTAATATCCAAGCCTTCGCGTTCGTCGTCTTCCGAAACCCGCAGCCCAACCACCATCTTAACAATGAAGAGCGATACCGCTGCCACGACGGCCGACCAGATCACTGTTACGCCCACGGCTTTAGCCTGTACCAGCACTTGCGCCATGATGGTGTCGTAGCCCGGCTTCATTTCGAACCAGTTGTTTGGGAAGCCTGGGCCGCCGAGGTCGGGCGAATTAAATACGCCCGTCAACAACGCACCTAAAATACCACCCACGGCATGAACACCAAATACGTCCAGTGAGTCATCAGCCTTAAGCATTTTCTTCAGGCCCGTTACGCCCCACAGACACACCACACCGGCGATTAGGCCAATAGCAAGCGCGCCGCCAATACCGACGTTGCCTGCCGCGGGGGTAATCGCTACCAAGCCCGCAACCGCGCCAGATGCCGCGCCCAGCATAGACGGCTTGCCGCGCAACAGCCATTCAGCTGTCATCCATGACAGTACCGCACCGGCAGTTGCCAGGAAAGTATTCATGAACGCCAGAACCGCCGTGTTGTTAGCCTCCAGCGCAGAGCCGGCGTTAAAGCCGAACCAGCCGAACCACAACAACGAGGCGCCGATCATGGTCATGGTGAGGTTATGTGGTGTCAGCGCTTCTTTGCCGAAGCCGATGCGCTTGCCGAGGAAATATGCCGCAACTAAACCCGCAACACCTGCGTTGATGTGGACCACCGTTCCACCAGCAAAATCAAGTGCACCCCACTGCCAGAGCAGACCGGCTTTAGCGTTTTCGACATCTACCGAAGCTGCCGTCGTATATGCGTCAGGACCAGACCAGAACCAAACCATGTGTGCGACCGGGATATAGCTGAACGTGAACCACAGAATCATGAACAAGATGACCGCGCCGAATTTCATGCGTTCCGCTACCGAGCCCAAGATCAAACAACAAGTGATCGCGGCGAAAGTGGCTTGGAAGGCAGCAAACAGCATTTCAGGAAGCACCACGCCCTTGCTAAACGTCGCTGCTGTAGTGAATTCACCTTTAACCAAATCTGCCATGCCTTTGAACAGCATCCGCCCCGAGCCGCCGAAGAACGGGCTCGTCGCCCCGCTGCCCTCAGTAAACGCAAAGCTATAGCCATAGATTACCCACAGCACGGTGATAAGCGAGAACGTAACGAAGACCTGCATCAATACCGACAGCATATTCTTCGAGCGCACTAGGCCACCGTAGAACAATGCCAATGCCGGTACGCTCATCAACAGTACCAAGGCGGTGCAAGTCAACATCCAAGCCACGTCGCCTTTGTTAGGCACAGGTGCTGGCGGAGCCGCTGCTGCGGCCGGCGCAGCGGCGCTTGGTGCGGCTTCGGGTGCGGCAGCAGGTGCCGCCGCCGGAGCCGAAGCTTTGGCATCAGCAGGTGCGGCGGCGACAGGCGCGGCCGTTGCCGGGGCAGCCGCAGGTGTTTGTGCATCCGCGATCGCGCCAAAGGCAAAAGCGCTGCTAACCGCAAGCAGCGAAAGTATTTTTTTGATAGGTGTCATATTGAAAGTGCTCCCTGTTAAAGCGCATCCGCGCCGGTTTCACCGGTGCGAATACGAACAACTTGTTCCAAATTAAAAACGAAGATTTTGCCGTCGCCGATCTTGCCGGTGTTCGCGGATTTTTCCACCGCTTCGATCACCTGGTCGATCATGTCGTCTTTTACGGCCGCTTCAATTTTTACTTTCGGCAGAAAATCCACCACATATTCCGCGCCACGATACAACTCGGTATGTCCTTTTTGTCGCCCAAAACCTTTGACTTCCGTAACGGTGATGCCTTGCACGCCGATGGCGGATAAGGCTTCACGTACTTCGTCAAGCTTGAATGGCTTGATGATCGCAGTGACTAATTTCATTTACTTGCTCCCTTTGGAATGAAACGACATACAGTGAAATGCTGTGACCGACGGTGACGTGCCGTACGAAATATCAACTGCTCATGCGGGCGCCCTGAGGAGCACCCGCAAAGCCTGCCTCGACTTGAACAATTAGAATGATTTGGATACGAATGCCACCAAGCGACCTTTGCTCCAGTCACGGCCTTTGAACGTGTAATTCGCTTCTTTTGCGGTAGTGCCTTTGTAATAGCCGCCCGCCGCCCAACCTTCGCCCAAGTCATAAGTCGCGCCAAACTTGTAGACGGAGTAGGTCAATTCCTTGTCGTTATTGAACCCTTCAAAAACGCCTTTGTATTTCTGCTTGGCAATTTGGCCATTCAAGGTCAATTTGGGAATCACTTCTTGAGCGTAATTCAGCTCATAAAACGCGGTTCCTTTGCTGATTGGAACGCCGAAGGTGCCACCGGTGGAGTAGGAATATTTCACGTTGAAATAGCTGTAGGTCGCGCCCACATAAATTTCATTGGTATTTGGCTTTGGAAATTTATCAATCGCTTTCGAGCCCGGGTAGTCGTAATGCAAAAAACCCACGTCGAGCGTGACGTCTTTAACCACTTCAAATTTATAGCCGCCGAACAAATCAATTTCTACCGGCGAAGAGTCCTTGATTAATCCCAGATCCTTGTAGTCTTTCAGCCAATTGATGGTCGAAATGAAAGTTCCCGCGTAAAAGCCGCTGGTGTGGGTGTAGTCCAAATTGAACTGCAGGGCAGGTTTTTCAGATGTTTGCGAGATGCCGCGGTATTCATATTCACTGAATATGGAAATCTTCGGCACTAAAGTGTTTTCGGGAACAGGCTCTGCAGGTGGTGCTGCTGGCGCGGGTGCAGGTGTTTGCGCAAATGTTTGAAAAGCCGCAACGGACAGTAAGCTTGCGAGAACGAGTGATTTTTTAGCGTGTTTCATTGGTTATCACCTTAGGAAGTGTGAATCATTAAAATGGTTGCTATCGGATTTATATCTCTACTGATTCATAGTCGTTCATAGCATGTAGCGTGCCACGAGCAAATCGAACTGTAATAATCGCCTACGCTTACAATGGCCTAGCCGTTACGCGGATTTTTATCACTAAATCTGCAAAAACTAATTTTCCATGCACCGTTAACTCGCATTCGGTATTTTCGGCGCGCTTATTTGGTGCAATAACTTCCGGCTTGGTCAGAACGCGATTGACGCGAACAACGCTTCCGTTCAAGCGTCAAACCAAGCACTCCGATACAATGAGGCTCCTTAAAGCATCGTGCTTTAGCGATTTTTAGCTCGCTAATTACTCAGTAATGGCTCGGTAATGGCGTTAATTTGATGTTTGCCCATTCGCTTTGAATGCTTGTTAAAAGACTCTCGCAAAATTATGACCCCACCAAAATTCTCCGCCGCTGCCGCCCTCGATGCCCTCAATCAATTCGCGGGTAAATTCGAGGAAGCAATAAAAAATAGTCCCGTTGCCGATCTCGAAAAAAACGCGCGCCAACGGCTTATTTCGCAACTTGCAAAACACGGCTTAGTTACGCGCGAAGAATATGAAATTCAAGCCGCGATACTGCAAAAAGCACGCGCAAAACTAACCGAGCTGGAAGCCAAGCTGGCGGAACTTGAGGCGCAGATTGGGACAGCAAACGAAGCGCCATCGAAGCCGAAGGCGTAACGGCTTGATCTGCGTTCAGCTTCGGGATTTGCCCACGAGCCCGGTCAAGCCATGTCGTTAGCCGTTCTATATTCGCGTGCGCTGACCGGCATGGAGGCTCCGCTGGTCACGGTCGAAGTACATCTGGCGAATGGCTTGCCCGCGTTTACCATCGTCGGGTTGCCCGAGCTGGAAGTTAAAGAAAGCAAGGACCGGGTTCGCGCCGCGCTACTTAACGCCCGTTTCGAGTTTCCCGCGCGGCGCATCACGGTAAATTTAGCGCCCGCTGATTTGCCCAAAGAAAGCGGGCGATTTGACCTGCCCATTGCGCTCGGCATTTTGGTGGCAAGCGGACAAATCCCGGGCGATAAATTAAAAAATTATGAATTCGCGGGCGAATTAGCACTCACCGGCGAACTACGAAAAATTCGCGGCGCGCTGGCAATGACCTATAAAGCGCATGGCGACGGCAGAGCGTTTTTACTCCCGGTGCCGTCCGCCGAAGAAGCGGCGCTGGTCAAAGACGCCACTGTACTGGCGGCTAAAAATTTGCTGCAAGTCTGTGCCCATCTGGCGGGCCGCGAAACCATTCCGCCGTTTGTCAGCGTCGCGCCCGTATCAGTCGCACATTACCCCGACATGTCTGAAGTCAAAGGCCAGGCACACGCTAAGCGAGCGATGGAAGTCGCCGCCGCAGGCCGCCACAGCCTGCTGATGATGGGCCCGCCCGGCACCGGCAAAACCATGCTGGCCGCACGTTTTCCGGGCATCTTGCCGTCGATGACCGACGCCGAAGCACTCGAAGCGGCCGCGGTGCAAAGTCTGGCCACGGGTGGCTTTAAAGCTGAAAATTGGCGTAAACGCAATTATCGTTCACCACACCACACTGCTTCAGCAGTAGCGTTGGTAGGCGGCGGCGGAAACCCCAAGCCGGGCGAAATTTCATTGGCGCATCAAGGGGTTTTATTTCTGGATGAATTGCCCGAATTCGACCGGGGCGTGCTGGAAGTTTTACGCGAGCCGCTGGAGTCAGGACGCATCACCATTTCGCGCGCCGCGCGCCAAGCCGATTTTCCCGCCGAGTTTCAATTGATCGCCGCGATGAATCCGTGTCCGTGCGGCTACTTGGGCCATTACACCAACAAATGTCGATGCACGCCGGATCAAATCGCGCGCTATCGCGGCAAAATTTCCGGGCCGTTGTTGGACCGAATCGATTTGCAAATCGAAGTGCCGGCCGTCCCGCAGCTGGAGCTGGTCAAAGCGGGTAATGGCGAAACCAGCGCGGCGATTCAAGCCAGAGTAGAACGCGCCTATCAGATCCAAATTGCACGGCAGAACAAGCCCAATTCAAAACTGGAACCCAAAGAAATCGACACCCTTTGCGTGCCCAATGAGGCCGGCGAAACGTTACTGAAAAATGCCATTCAGCGTTTGGGGCTGTCGGCGCGCGCATATCATCGCGTCTTGAAAGTCGCCCGCACCATCGCCGATTTGGCCGCAGTCGAGAAAATCGAGACCGCGCACATCGCCGAAGCGATTCAATATCGCAAAATGGATAAATCAACGTTTTAAACTCAAACCCCAGCAAGGGCGGCCATCTTCGGACAAATATGGCCCAATCAAACCGCCAGTGCTAGTGCTTCAATAAAGAATATTGTGCAACAAAATCAAAATCACGCGCATCACCGCACGCCACGCTGGATGTTCACATTGCTGTTGGCGGGTTTGGCCAGGTTGGGGCCGTTTGCGATAGACACATACATTCCGGCGTTCAATGGCATGGGCCGCGATTTGGCCGCGAGCGCGCTGCAAATGCAGCAAACGCTGTCGGTCTATCTGGCCGCATTCGCATTCATGTTTTTATTCCACGGCGCGCTGTCGGACAGCTTTGGACGCAAGCCAATTGTGGTGATCGGGCTGGTCGGATTTTTGATCGGCTCCATTGGCTGTGCCTTGTCGAACGATATCAGCCAGCTGATCATTTTTCGCGCGATTCAGGGCTTATCCGTCGGCAGCGGCATGGTTGTCGGCCGGGCGATGATTCGTGATTTATTTGACGAAACCGATGCGCAACGCCTGATGTCGATGGTGACGCTGTGGTTCGGCATCGCCCCGGCGATCGCCCCAATCATCGGCGGACAGCTGTATGTGTCGTTTGGCTGGCATGCGATTTTCTGGTTTTTGGCCGTTCTCACCGCCGCGCTCATCGTGATTATCGTTTTGTCGATTCACGAAACGTTGCCAGAAGACAAGCGCCAGTCATTCCGACCCCAGCCGCTGTTGGCCGGTTACAAGGCGGTCGGCTCGAACATTCCGTTTTTACTGCTCTCGCTGGCGGTTGGCTTTAACTTTAACGCGTTCTTTTTATATTTCATGTCCGCGCCGGTATACGCCACCGAAGCCCTAAAACTGGGCCCGCAGGAATTTGCGTGGCTATTCATTCCCGGCATTACCGGCATCATGGCGGGGGCATTTATTTCAGGCCGAGTGGCAGGCAAGTTAAGCCTCAGACGCACTGTGAATTTGGGCTATCGAATCATGTTCGCAGCCGCGTTCGTCAATCTGGCCTATGCGCTGATTTTTACACCATCCATTCCGTGGGCAGTGATTCCACTATTCGCCTACGCCATTGGCAGCGCATGCGCGATGCCGTCACTGTCGTTGATGGTGCTCGACATGTTCCCGACGCGCCGTGGCATGGCCGCATCGCTGCAAGGCTTTATCGCGGGCATCACCAACGCGCTCGTGGCTGGCGTTGTTTCACCGGCCGTATCGCACTCACCAAAATTGCTCGCGATCGCGATGGTGTGCCTGATGCTGGCAGGCTTGACTTGTTGGCTGGCGTATAAGCGCGTCCAGCCAAAAACGGCGCAGATTGCATAATCACTCGGTTTGTCTGCAATACGTCTCACGCGTAAAACATAACAACACCAGCGCGATCACGCCCCAAATGAGCATCATCGAAAATCCCTGCTGATAAGACGCGATATCGAACACACGATTGCCGTCGCGCATCGTGCCCTGCCAGTGACGGTCCAAAATGACACCGACCAGCGGCTGCATGTACATCGGCCCCTGAATCACGCCCATGTTTGCCACCCCGGATACGGTACCCGCGAGGCGCGCGGGAACCGACTCTTTGGCAAAGGCGAAGCTGATGATAAAACAGCTCGCAAAAAAACCTGTCGCCGCAATCAGCACCACCAGCCAGAAATACGGCAGGCGCGGCGTAAAAATGAGCACCGCCCACAGCAGCAGCGACACCGTTAGCCCGCCAATATAAATTGATTTTCGGCGACCAACACGATCCGACACCGCGCCAAACGCCAGGCTGCCGACGCCCCACGCCACCAGCATTGTCGAGCACAGTCCCGCCGCATTGGTCAGCGACAGACCGTAATGCGTGGTCAAAAACGGCACGCCCCACAGCCCGGCGAACGTCAACACAATCGACGACGGAGCCCCGGGAATAATGAACATCAACACGACCGTGCGGTAACGCAACACCTCTCTCAGGCCGTCAAATACGCCAGCAAATACTTTGGGCTGCGTGTGGTCAGCAGCGCCAAAAAAATAGCTTTTATAGCCGCGATCCGTTGGGTCGTCGCGCACCATAAACCACGTCATCGCCGCCACCAGCAACGTAAACGCGGCCGTCGCCCACATCACATTGCGCCAGCCAAAATCGTCCACCATCAGTCGCAGCGGCGCGCCCGCAAACACCGCCCCGAACACACCTATCGCCAGGGCCACCCCCGACGCCATCGCGAACTGCCGCGCGGGCATCCAGTGGCTAGCGATTTTGAGCATCGACACAAACGCCACACCAACCGAACCACCAATCAAAAAGCGACCAACGTCGGCCCAGACTACTTCTGTCGCCACGGCGAAAACCGCCGTGCCGAGCGCGGCGATAATTCCACCACTTGTTAACAATATCCGCGGGCCGAATCGATCCGCCAACATACCCGTGGGCAGTTGCGCCGCCACATAGCTATAAAAATAAAACCCGGACAAATTCCCGAGCGCCGCGGCCGTCAGCCCAAAGGTCTGCGTCAATTCAGTGGTGATGACAGCCGGTGCAACGCGCTGATAAAAGCCGATGAAATAAAGCGCCGCACCGCAGCCCCAAATGGTCCAAGCCAGCGAAACTGGCGGGAGCCCTTGGCGAGGCATGGTCATTGGCGGTTGCTTTTTTCTATTTCAATTTCACGGCAATATAAAAAGAGCGGCAGCGCAAACGACAGGCCAATTAAGCAATTCGAGACCACGAACAACAGCGGCCATTTAATGTTCAACCGCCGTGATTCTACAAATACAAACGGCCAAAACACCAGACACGAAATCGTGAAATCCACCAGCGTCGCCGCCGAAATCGCCGAACCCCAAGCGAGTGACAACGCACCCGATGCGCCGGGAACGTAAGCGAGATAGCCAAAATAGGTGGCGTAGGGGCCGATTGCGCCAATGATGGCGGCGATAAGGTAAAAACGTTTCATTGAATTCCCAAGCAAATAATTAAATTTAGAACTCCAATATCTGCGACTTGTTCGGACATGTTTCACCCCAAAACCCACGCCCACCCTAGGATTTACTCGCTGCTATACCTGCTCCCACGGCAGCCCTTCCATGCGCCAGCCGCCGAGTTTGCCGCGCTGGTGGCGGGCATCGAGGTCGCCTTCGAAGCCCTCAAGAACATTGAACACGCTGCTAAAACCGGCGGCCTCAAGCGCCTGTCCGGCATCGATGCTGCGGTTGCCAGAACGGCAAATGATGACGACCGGACGCGCGGTGGAATGACCGATTGCTTTTTTGACTTGCGAAACGAAATGCGGGTTGACCTCCCAATCGGGCCCGTCGTTCCACGGAATCATCATCGCGCCGATCGGGTGGCCGACAAATAAAAACTCCATCTCGCTGCGGCAATCGACAAACACCGCGGATGGGTCGTTGGCTAAAAATTCAAAGGCTTGTTTCGGTTTCAAGTGCTGCATGTGCACTCCTCGGGATGGTTTTTTTGTTCGGCACGCGAATGTAGGCCAGCTGATGTTACCTGCAACCTTGCTTGAGACAGATCAATTGACGCCGGTCGACTTGTGTCAATTCTGCAACAATTATAGTCGTGGGCAGAATAACGGCGTCGGCCTGCATCAAGGCTCATGTAACATTTCGTATCCCTTTGGAGATTTACCCCATGAACGCTCGCGACCCTGCTTTTCCCCTCGATGCCGCTATCGGCAAGCACGCCGATGCGCTGGAGGAACAAGTCATTTCTTGGCGACGCGATTTGCACGCCAATCCCGAGTTGGGGAATCGCGAATTTCGCACGGCAAAAATAGTCGCCACCCATTTGCGCAAACTCGGTTTCGATGAGGTACATGAGCAGGTGGCGCACACCGGCGTGATCGGCATTCTTAAGGGAGGCCTGCCGGGCAAATGCGTTGCTCTGCGCGCGGATATGGACGCGCTGCCCGTCACCGAGCAAACCGATGTGCCGTTCAAAAGCACGGCCCGCACCACTTGGAACGGCGTGGAATGCGGCGCGATGCACGCCTGCGGACACGACACCCATGTGTCGATGTTGATGGGTGTGGCGGAAATTTTGTCGGCGGTACGCGCTGATTTGCAAGGCACCGTGAAGTTTATTTTCCAGCCTGCCGAAGAATTGCCACCGATGGGCGAAGAAGGCGGCGCGGAGCTGATGATCAAAGAAGGTTGCATGGAAGGCCCGCACGTTGATGCGATTTTTGGTCTGCACATCACATCCAAAATGCACACCAATACAATCGGCTATCGTTCCGGCCCGCTGATGGCGAGCGCGGATCAATTTCGTATTTTCGTGCGCGGCAATCAAACCCATGGCGCGCAGCCGTGGTCGGGGGTGGATCCGATCGTGGTCGGCGCGCAAATCGTGATGGGATTGCAGACGATTGTGTCGCGCAAAATGAATTTGACAGAAGAGCCGTCAGTGGTGACGGTAGGCAGTTTTCAGGCGGGCAACCGCAGCAACATCATTCCCGATGAAGCCAAAATGGAAGGCACCATCCGCGCCTTTGATGAAAAACATCGCGATGATATTCATGCCTTTGTGGAGAAAATTGCCACGCTGATTGCCGAATCGGGCGGAGCCAAGGCGCATGTGCATTTCGCGCGCGGCTATCCGGTCACGTCCAACGATGAAGCACTCACTGAATGGTCGGTGCCGGTGCTAAAACGGGTCGCTGGTGCGGGTGCCGTTGGGGTGTGCCCTAAAACCTGCGGTGCGGAAGACTTCTCGTTTTTCCAAAAGAAAGTGCCCGGCTTCTTTTTCTTTATCGGTTGCACACCCAAAGATCAGGACTGCAAATATGCGGCATCCAACCACAGCCCGCGGTTTTATGTGGACGAGGCTGGCTTGAAGGTGGGCGTGAAAACGATGGCTACGCTCGCCGCCGAATGGCTTGCCCATCACGCCTAAGCACTCTTCTGGCACCTCGCCCTTGCACCACTCCACGGCGCTCCGCTAACGGCGACGTGACCCCGCGCGACTAAAAGCGTAAAATGCTAACTGCGCCGATTTGAATTTCAGATTGCGGGCGCGAGGCGTAACCACACCTCAATAAATTCGGCTAAAGAGAGACAGCGCACCATCCACACCTGTCTGTCGCCAATTGCAGCGCTGACAGGTTTTTTATTTCGGAGTCTTGCCTCATGTTGTCATTGTTTTCCAAATCAGGTTTCCAAAATTCCCTCGCGCAGATGGTCATTGGCGCGCTTGTCGCCGGGCAATTTGCCGCAGCAAATGCACAAGATGCGAACCTCGCTGTGAAAGCGCGGTCGGCACCCATCACAAAAACAGCACCGGCCGCGCTAAATCCGCGCCTCGCCGGCATTGCCGAGCGTTATTTCGAAGATCATCTCGTGCTCAATCCGCTGGAGGCATCGAGCCTGACCGGCGAGGCGCGCTTTGACAGCAAGCTTACGATCACGATCGCGCCTGCGCAGATGGCGCGGGAGCGGGCGCTGACGCAACGGGTGCTGGCGCAATTGGCGGCGATCAAAGTCGGGGCACTTTCCCCCGCCGATGCGATGACTTACGCGGTGCTGAAGCGCCAGCTTCAAGAGCAAATTGAAGGCGACCAATTTCCCAAACAATTAATGCCCATTGATCAGTACGGCGGCCTGCCCGTTTACGTCGCCCAGCTCGGCAGCGGCCAGGACATTCAGCCGCTCAAGACCGTCAAAAACTATGACGATTATTTGTCTCGCCTGAACAAACTGCCGCTGTGGATCGACCAGGCGATCGTGAATATGCGCGAAGGAATCAAGCGCGGCGTTGTGCAACCCAAAGCGCTGATGGTGAGCGGGCTGCCGGCGATCAAGGCGCTCGCCGAGCCCGACGTTGAGAAAAGCGTTTTTTATGCGCCGATCAAGAACATGCCCGCCACATTTGCAGCCCAAAATCGCGCACGCCTGACGGCGCTTTATCGTCAGACCATCCAGAAAAAGCTGATCCCGTCTGCGACCAAACTAAAAACGTTCATCGAAACCGAATATATCCCCAAGGCCCGCACCAGTGCTGGCATTTCAGCCATCCCCAACGGCAAAGCGTGGTACGAATTCGCGGTCAAAATCAACACCACCACCGACATGACGCCGGAGCAGATTCATACGCTGGGTCTAAAAGAAGTGGCGCGGATTCGCGCGGAAATGGCAAAGATTCAAACAGCGTATAAGTTTGAAGGCAGCGTCACTGAATTTTTAAAATGGCATGAACAGCAGCCTGAGTTTCGTCCTTTCAAAACTGAAAAAGACGTGCTGGATGCGTATGAAGCGATCAATAAGAAAGTGGCCGTAAATCTGCCCCAGCTATTTGGCCGCATGCCGAAGGCGCCCATTGAGATTCGGCCGGAGCCCGAACTTACGCGTTCCACCGCATCGGATCATTACAGCGGCCCATCAGCAGATGGCTCGCGGCCCGGCGTGTTTTACGCCGTGATTGAAGACGCAAGCAAATACCGGACGACCGGCATGACGACCCTGTTTTTGCACGAAGGCCAGCCCGGTCATCATTTCCACACCGCACTTCAGCAAGAATTAGCCCTGCCGAAATTTCGCAAATATGGTTGGATCACCGCCTATGGCGAGGGGTGGGCGCTTTACGCTGAAACATTAGGCCGCGAAATGGGTCTGTACGACGATCCGAATGCATATCTGGGTCATTTGCAGGACGAACTATTGCGCGCAGTGCGTTTAGTGACCGACACCGGGCTGCATGCGAAAGGCTGGACGCGCGAGGCCACGATGCAATACATGATGGATAACGAAGGCGTATCCGAGTCCGAAGCGCGGCGCGCCACCGAACGTTATATGGCGTGGCCGGGGCAAGCATTGGCATACAAAATCGGCGCGTTAAAAATTCAGACCCTGCGTGAGCGTGCGCAGCAAAAACTAGGGGCCAAGTTTAGCTTGAAGGATTATCACGATCTGGTGTTAAGCGATGGTGTATTGCCGCTGGCCGTACTTGAAGCGAAAGTCGATGAATGGATTGCCGCGCAGCTGTTGTAATCTGAACCCACAAGCAACCCTTCAGCCAATGCAACCGCTGTGAGAATGACACAAATTATTTAGCACATAAATTATTCAGCATATTAAGTTTTAAAAAGATAAATCATGGATCAACCAATCAATCCCCGCGCGGTTCGTACGCAAATCTTGATGGATGCGCTAGCACAGCGCATCCTGGTGCTGGATGGCGCGATGGGCTCGATGATTCAGCAATACCATTTAACCGAAGCAGAATATCGCGGCGAACGCTTCAAGGACTGGCCGAGCGATCTGCGCGGCAATAATGATTTGCTCACGCTCACGCGCCCGCAGGTGGTGCGCGAAATTCACGGCCAATATCTGGAAGCGGGCTCGGATATTTTAGAAACGAACACGTTTAATTCCACCGCAGTTTCGATGGCTGATTACGGCATGGAAGCGCTGGTCTATGAATTGAATTTAGAGGGCGCGAAGCTGGCGCGTACCATTGCCGATGAATTCGAGGCAAAAAATCCGCTCAGGCCACGTTTTGTCGCCGGCGTATTGGGCCCGCTCACGCGCACGCTATCGCTCTCGCCCGATGTGAACGATCCTGGTTTTCGCGCGGTGAATTTTGACCAGGTCAAGGACGCGTATCGCGAAGCCACGGGCGGCTTGATCGATGGCGGTGCGGATATTTTATTGATCGAAACCATCTTCGATACGCTCAACGCCAAGGCCGCGATTTTTGCGATTGAAGAAGAATTTGAGGCGCGCGGTATCAGCGGTGATCGACGTTTGCCAATCATGATTTCAGGCACGATTACCGACGCCTCAGGCCGCACACTGTCCGGTCAAATGGTCGAGGCGTTTTACAATTCGATCCGTCACGCGAACCCGATTTCAATCGGTTTTAATTGCGCGCTTGGCGGCAAGGAATTGCGCCCGCATATTGAAGAGCTGGCGCGCATCGCCGATTGCCGCGTTTCTGCGCATCCCAACGCCGGTTTGCCCAATCCACTCGCGCCGACCGGCTATGACGAACTGCCCGCAGAAACCGCGTCATTTATTCGCGACTGGGCGGAAGCCGGCTGGCTCAATATCACTGGCGGCTGCTGCGGCACCACACCGGCGCATATCAAGGCGATTGTCGATATTGTTTCACCGTTCAAGCCACGCGAGATACCCGTGATCGAGAAACGTTTGCGACTGTCGGGCTTGGAAGCGCTCAACATTGGTGAAGATTCGTTATTTGTGAACGTGGGTGAGCGCACCAACGTCACCGGCTCACGAGCGTTTGCAAAACTAATCTTGAATGGCGACTATAACGAAGCGCTCGCGGTGGCGCGTCAACAGGTTGAAAACGGTGCGCAGATTATTGACATCAACATGGATGAGGCAATGCTGGACTCATTTGCCGCGATGCATAAGTTCATGAATTTGATTGCCTCCGAGCCCGATATTTCACGTGTACCGATGATGCTGGATTCGTCCAAATGGAGCGTGATCGAGGCGGGCTTGAAATGCGTGCAGGGAAAATCGATTGTGAATTCGATTTCGATGAAGGAAGGTATTCCCGAATTCATCGAGCGCGCCAAGCTATGCCGCCGCTATGGCGCGGCAATTATCGTAATGGCGTTTGATGAAAAAGGCCAGGCCGACACTTTCCAGCGCAAGACTGAAATTTGCGCGCGCTCGTACAAGATTCTGGTCGATGATGTCGGCTTCCCGCCGGAAGATATTATTTTTGATCCGAATATTTTTGCGATTGCCACCGGCATTGAAGAGCACGCCACATACGGCGTAGATTTCATTCATGCGACCGAATGGATTCGTAAGAATTTGCCGTTTGCCAAGATCAGCGGCGGCGTGTCCAATGTCTCATTTTCGTTTCGTGGCAACGATCCGATCCGCGAAGCGATACACACCGCCTTCCTTTATCACGCGGGCAAAGTTGGCATGACGATGGGCATTGTCAATGCGGGCCAGCTTGGCGTGTATGACGATATTCCGAAAGATTTATTGGCGTTGGTGGAAGACGTTATTTTTAATCGTCGTGCCGATTCAACGGATCGTCTCGTCAGCTTCGCCGAACAATTCAAAGGCAAGAAACGCGATATGGTCGAAGACCTCGCGTGGCGCAGCGAGCCGGTCGGCGCACGCCTCACCCACGCGCTAGTGAAAGGCCTGACGCAACACATTATTGAGGACACCGAAGAATGTCGGCAAAAAGTCGCTGCTGATGGCGGCCGCCCGATCCACGTCATCGAGGGCCCGCTGATGGACGGCATGAATGTGGTCGGCGATTTATTCGGCGCGGGCAAAATGTTTTTACCGCAGGTGGTGAAATCGGCGCGTGTCATGAAGCAGGCGGTCGCGCATTTGATCCCGTTTATTGAAGAAGAAAAACGTGCGTCCGGCATGGAGAACGCGAAAGCCAAAGGCAAGATTTTAATGGCGACCGTGAAGGGCGACGTACATGACATCGGCAAAAATATTGTCGGCGTGGTGATGCAATGTAACAACTTTGAAGTCATCGATTTGGGCGTGATGGTATCGACCGAAAAAATTCTCGATACCGCCATTAAAGAAAACGTAGACATCATTGGATTGTCCGGTCTCATCACACCGTCGCTGGAGGAAATGAGCCACGTCGCCAAAGAAATGCAGCGCCTCGGCTTCACCATTCCGCTGCTGATCGGCGGGGCGACCACTTCGCGCACCCACACTGCCGTCAAGATCGAGCCGCATTACAAGGGGGCCACGGTGTGGGTACCGGATGCCTCACGTGCGGTAGGCGTCTGTAGCAACTTGTTATCGGACGATTTGAAAAACGACTATGTGAAATCGGTACGCGAGGACTACGACAAAGTGCGCGAGCAGCACGCCAATAAAAAAGGCGTGAAGCTGGTTACTCTCGCCGCGGCGCGCGCCAATGCGGCGAAAATTGACTGGTCAAAATACACGCCACCGGTGCCGGCATTTATTGGCACACGCACGCTCACCCATTTCCCGCTTGAAGAACTGGTCCCGTACATTGATTGGAGTCCGTTTTTTCAGACGTGGGATTTATGGGGAAAATATCCACAGATTCTGGACGATGCGGTGGTCGGCGAAGCGGCCCGCGAAGTGTTTGCGAACGCACAAAAAATGCTCAAGCAAATCGTGAACGAAAAATGGCTCGAAGCCCGCGCGGTATGTGGTTTTTGGCCCGCCAACAGCGTCGGTGATTCAGTCGAAGTCTACGCTGATGAAACACGAACAAAAGTGTTGCATACCTTCCATCATCTGCGTCAGCAAAACGAAAAGCCGGAAGGCAACGCGAATCAATCTCTCGCGGATTTCGTGGCACCTAAAACCAGCGGGCTGCACGATTATCTCGGCGGCTTTGCCGTGACCTCCGGCGTCGGCTGTGAAGAGCGCGCGAAGGCGTACGAAGCACAACATGATGATTACAACGCGATCATGATCAAAGCACTGGCAGATCGCTTCGCGGAAGCGTTTGCGGAATGTCTGCATGCGAAAACACGGCGTGAATTTTGGGGCTATGCGACGGACGAAGCATTGAGTATCGATGAAATGGTCGCTGAAAAATATCAGGGTATTCGGCCCGCACCCGGCTATCCGGCGTGCCCCGAGCACAGCGAAAAAGCACCGCTGTTTGAATTACTGAACGCGCCGAATGAAACCGGTATCACCCTTACCGACTCGTTCGCGATGATGCCTACGGCCGCGGTGTCCGGCTTTTATTTTTCGCATCCGCAGTCCCAGTATTTTGCGGTCGGAAAAATCGACAAGGACCAACTCGCCGATTACGCGGCGCGCAAGGGCTGGGATTTGCCAAAGGCTGAGCGTTGGCTCGCGCCAAATCTGGGCTAGCCGTCAAACCATAAACCATGATCGAGCACACGATGCAAACGCCAAAAACCAAAGGCTCCTACGTTCACTTTCCAGCCTCCGTGAAATCATATTTTTTAAGTGTGCTCGCCATTATTGCGAGCGCCGTGCCGGCCAGCTTTCTGGCGTGGCTGATGGTGTCTTCAGTAGGGCTTGAGGGTGTGTGGCGCGCGCTGGTCACGGTATTTTTTGCAATGCTTTTTAGCGTGCTTTTTTTCGCGGCACTGGTCGCGATTGGTCGTGTCACCGGCTTCACGAAGCCGAAACCATGATGAAACGTTTGCTGGAAAAATACAAAAAAACTTGTTCGCCATAAATTCACCAGGGCGTGAACAGGAAAGTTTTCAAATGCGTCCGTAAGCGGTTTTATGCTGATTTTTAATTTCAATAAATCGTTTTCAGCCGACGCGCCGCCGCTGGTATTCGGCACGCCCGAGCGCACCATCATCGCGTGGCACATCGATGAAATTCAGCCTGCACTTCAGGCAATTGCGGCCGCCAGCCAGGCGGGCAAATACGCGGCTGGTTTTTTGAGTTACGAGGCGGCGACTGCGTTCGATTCGGCACTGAAAACCAGAGCGCCAGCAGCCGATAACGTGCCGCTGCTATGGTTTGGGATTTATGCACCGGAGGCGGTCACCCACACCCCTCCCGTGGCGGGCTTGGAGCTTTACAACATCGCCGAATGGCAGGCGGATACGTCGCCCGAACAACATGCTGCTTCAATCAAAAAAATACGCGCGGGGATTCGTGAAGGCGATATTTATCAGGCCAATTACACGCTGCGTTTGAACAGCAAATTTTCGGGCTGCGCGCATGCGTGGTACGAAGATTTACGACGCGATTCGCATGGGCGTTTTAACGCGTATTTGGACATAGGCACACATCGAATTTTGTCGCTCTCGCCCGAATTGTTTTTCTCATGGGATGGCGGCACCCTGCGCACCCGGCCGATGAAAGGTACCGCCAAGCGTGTCGTACCACCGGCCGTTGAAAGTAGCGACTGGCCGCGCTGGCATAAGCTTGATGCGCAGCTGGCGGCTTCACTGCTTGAATCGACCAAGAACCGCGCAGAAAATTTAATGATCGTGGATCTATTGCGCAACGATGTATCACGTGTCGCCAAACCGGGCACGGTGACGGTGCCGCATTTGTTCACCCTGGAAACCTACCCCACGCTTTATCAGATGACATCCACCATCACCGCTGAGACGCGGGATGGCACCACAATTGCGGATATTTTCAATGCGCTTTATCCCTGCGGCTCGATCACCGGTGCGCCGAAAGTAAAATCATCAGAGGTCATCGCTGAACTTGAAACCACCCCGCGCGGCGTCTATTGCGGTGCGTTGGGCTACATTTCGCCGGATGGCACCAGCGTGTTTAATGTTGCAATTCGCACCATCGTCATTGACGCCAGCACGGGTGTCGCGGAGTGCGGCGTCGGTGGCGGCATCGTTTGGGATTCGGAAGCGCGCGATGAATATGCGGAGGCACTGGCCAAGGCCGCGTTTATGCACAATGCCTCGCATGGCTTTGAATTATTGGAAACGCTGCGGCTGGAGAATGGCGAGTACGCATGGCTGGATCGCCACCTTGAACGATTATTGAAGTCTGCGCTGGCGCTGGGCTTCACCGTGGATCGCGGGCAGATTCTGGATTCGCTACGAGCGCATGCGAGCGCTCATGCACACGACGCAACCGCGTCGGGCTGCGCGCGGCGCACACGGCTGTTGGTGGCGCGTTCCGGCGCAATTACGATTACCAGCGAGGCGCTCGATGGTGCGCCTGTCTCATGGTCAAACCCCAGCAAGGACGAGGCGTTCAGAGCAAAAATGCCTGAAACGGCAAGCTCGGCGCGGGCTTTTGGTTCCACACCCTCGGCCCGACGAGTAGCACTAGCAAGCACGCCGATTGATCGACACCAGCGCGCGTTACATCACAAAACCACACGCCGCACCATCTATGACACACACCGCCAGCAGCATCCTGATGCCTTTGATGTGTTGCTGTGGAACCAGCAACACGAGCTGACCGAATTTAGTTATGGTTCACTGGTGTTGGAAATCGACGGCGCATGGTTGACGCCGGCATTATCGAGTGGCCTACTGCCGGGTGTGATGCGTGCTGAGCTGATCGCACGCGGAGAGATCGTGGAGCGCACGTTGATGGTCGACGACTTGGTGCGCGCGCAATCGATATGGTTTATTAATTCTGTGCGCGGATGGATTCGCGTCGAACTGATCTTGGAGAAGAAATAACATGGATATTATTGCCGCCATTATTTTTGGACTGGCCTTGATTCACACTTTCGCTGCCAAGACGTTCGAACGGCTCGCGCATCGCTATCCGAAGCATGCCGGCCTGCTGCATTTTTTCGGTGAGGTCGAGGTGGTATTCGGGCTGTGGGCGTTTGTGTTGATTGTCGCCATGGCATTCGTGGTCGGCGGAGACGATGCGATTAAATATGCAGAATCGCGGCAATATACCGAGCCGCTGTTTGTATTCGTGGTAATGGTAATCGCCGCCTCTCGCCCGGTGTTGGAGAGCGTTGAAGCACTGGTGCTGTTGATCGCAAAAATTGCACCGGTGCGGAGCGCGGTGGCGCAGGTCTGGCTCGGTCTGGCACTGGTGCCCTTGATAGGCTCGCTGATTACCGAGCCCGCCGCGATGACGCTGGCTGCGTTGATGCTGCTGCCGCAGATTTTCCATCAGGGCATGCCTGAAAAGTTGAAATACGCCGCGCTGGGCGTGCTGTTCGTGAATATTTCGATCGGCGGAACGCTCACCTCGTTTGCGGCCCCCCCGGTGCTGATGGTGGCCGCGACCTGGCAATGGGATAGCGCATTCATGATCGCCAACTTCGGCTGGAAGGCGGCAATTGCCGTTATCGTTAATGCGACTTTCATGACGATTCTGCTGCATAAACATATTCAGGTCGCAAACGATGGAGCTGACACTGGCGCCAATGAGGGCATGGGCATGGACGGGGCTGGGCTGCGCAAAGCGCCGCTACTGGTAAAAATGATTCATCTGTCATTCCTCGCCGCGACCGTGGTATTCGCCCACCATCCGGTGATTTTCATGGGCCTGTTCCTGCTGTTTCTGGGGTTCACCCAAGCCTATGCCCAGTTCCAGTCCACCTTGGTATTGAAACAGGGCTTGCTGGTCGGCTTCTTCCTCGCGGGCTTGGTGGTGCTCGGCGGCATGCAGCAATGGTGGCTACAGCCGATTGTCGCCACTTTGCAACCGATCGCCTTATTTTTTGCCGCACTCGGTCTCACCGCGATTACCGACAACGCCGCGCTGACTTACTTGGGCTCTACCATTCAAGGGATGTCCGACGCGGCGAAATATATGCTGGTCGCGGGCGCCGTCGCGGGCGGTGGCCTGACCGTCATTGCCAACGCGCCCAATCCTGCGGGCGTGGCGTTGTTGAGGAGCGGGTTTGAGGATGAGTCAATTGGCATGGGCGGATTATTGCTGGGTGCTGCAATTCCCACCATGATCGCGGCGGCTGCTTTTCTTGTTTTGTAGCGCGTGTTATGCCCAGCTTAAGAACTAAGCAGCAGAATTTTTGAGCTTGTTTACATTAGGATCCAATGCAGTCACCCCAACCCCTCGAACAACGAGCATCACCAGCAACTCACAACCTCGATATTGTTTCTGACATCATCTGCCCGTGGTGCTACATCGCAAAAAAACAACTTGCGATGGCGTTCGAAACCACGCAATTAGCGCCGCATTTTGATGTGACTTGGCGGCCATTCGAACTCAATCCTGACATGCCCATCAGCGGCATTGATCGGGTGAGCTACCGCACTCAAAAATTTGGTTCATGGGAACGCTCGCTGGCGCTTGACGCCGATGTCGCCGCGGCGGGCAAGCGGGTGGGGATCAACTTTCGCCACGACTTGATGGCGCGCACGCCGAACAGCTTTCAAGCTCACCGCCTGATCTTGCTGGCGGGGCATGACCAGATGCAAAACGCGGTGGTGGATGCTTTGTTTAAAGCCTATTTCACCGAGGGCCGCGACATTGGCGAAACCTCGGTGCTCGTAGAAATTGCTAACGAGGCCGGACTTGACCCCGAGCGGGCGTTAAAATTTCTGCTCAGCAATGTCGGCGCCGATGAGATCCGCAGTCAGGAGCAATCGGCAATCAACGCCGAAATTTCAGGTGTGCCGACGTTTATTCTCGACAGCGAAGTCATTTTTTCTGGGGCGGTGGGTGCGCCCGCGATGGCAATGTATTTCCAAAAAGCCATTACAAGATAGAATTTTTTTCGCACAATTTCTGCTGGAGTAAACACATGATTCGCTTCGCAACATTCGCAACTTCGTTTTCATTCTTCTTCATTTTTCTCGCCACGCCTGCAAGCGTTGCCGCAGACGAATTGAACACCATCGCCGAGCGCTCTGCATTTCAAAACACCGGCCGCTACGACGAAGTCATCCGGCTCTGCACGACATATCAAAAGGCCTATCCGAAACAAGTGCGATGCGTTGAATTTGGCCGCACCCCAGAAGGTCGGCCGATGATGGCGCTGATTGCTACACGTACCGGTGCGTTCACCGCGGTGGAGGCGAGGCGGCGAAATCTCCCGGTGTTGCTGGTGCAGGGCGGCATTCATGCGGGCGAGATTGACGGCAAAGACGCGGGATTTCTCGCCTTGCGCGCTGCATTGGATAACGCCGCCGCCAAAGGCGCTTTGGACAAGCAGGTACTAATATTTGTGCCTGTGTTTAACGTCGATGGTCACGAACGATTCGGCAAATGGAATCGTCCCAATCAGCGCGGACCGGTGGAAATGGGCTGGCGGACGACGGCACAAAACTTCAACCTGAACCGAGATTACGCCAAAGCCGATGCGCCCGAAATGCAGGCGATGCTGCGATTAGTGAATGCGTGGGATCCGCTCGCCACCATCGATTTGCATGTGACCGACGGCGCCCAATTTGAACATGATATTTCGATCACCGCCGAGCCGGTGCATGCCGGTGATGGGGAGCTGCGCAAATCAGGCACGGCGTTGCGCGACGCGGTGATTAGCGATCTCGCCGCACAGGGCTCGCTACCGTTACCGTTTTATCCGTCGTTTGTGGTTGATGATGATCCGTCATCTGGCTTTACCGACGGCGTCGCCCCGCCGCGCTTTTCGACTGGTTATTTCTTCACCCGCAATCGCATCGCGATGTTGGTGGAAACGCATTCGTGGAAAGATTATCCGACCCGCGTCCGCATTACGCGCAACACGGTGGTGTCGATACTGTCGCAATTCGCGGCACATGGGGACGAATGGTTGAAAGCTGCCAAGGCCGCCGATGCGCGCGCAGCGGGCGTCGCGGGTCAAGCGGTGGTGCTGACGTATAAGACCAGCGACAAAGCGCGCATTATCGATTTCAAGGGCTACGAATACACGCGGACGATGTCGGACATTTCGGGTGCTTTGATGACCCGTTATGACGAGAAAAAACCGCAGATCTGGAAGCTCGCGTTACGAGATGACATCCAACCCGACTTGACTGTTATCGCACCCAAAGGCGGCTATATTGTTCCAGTCGCGCAGGCGGACTTAGTCGCCGACAAATTAGTTCAGCACGGCATAACGTTTCGCAAATTGACCCAACCGATCATCAACGCAGGGCTCGAAACTTTCCGTGCCGACGAGGCAAAACTTAGCACCGATTCTTTTGAAAGTCATCAGCGCATGAGTGTGCAGGGCACCTGGAAAGCTGAAGCTCGTGACGTGAAAGCAGGCAGTTTATTTGTGCCGATTGCCCAGGCGAAATCGCTGTTAGTGATGTCACTATTAGAACCGCTTGCGCCGGATTCGATGCTGGCCTGGGGTGAATTTAACAACGCGTTCGAGCGCAAGGAATACATGGAAGATTACGTGGCTGAGGAGGTCGCGCGCGAACAGCTTGCCGCTGATCCTGCGCTGGCGGCCGCGTTTAAAAGCAAAGTGGAGACGGATCCGATTTTTGCGAAAAGCCCTGCCGCACGCTTGACCTTTTTCGCGCGCCGACACTCATCTTGGGATCAGCAATTTAATCTTTATCCAGTGATGCGGATTGCCGCGGTGCCTAAATAATGCGCAACACATAAAAATACTGAAGCCAAGCACTGGAGCGCGTTTTCGGCCATTTTTGTTCTGAACGCGTTGTCAGTGCTTATGCTTTAAATTAGCTGATATCAACGATAAGTAAACTCATTCAGCGCCCGTTCCCTCGCCAGTCTTATTCGAAAACGGAAAGGCATACAAATTGGTGGCAACGATTATCCTCAGTCAAATACGCCCTTTGCCATCTAGCTAGACGTCAATACGAACTCGCGATGCGCTTATGAAAAACCTCAGAAAAACCATTCTCTACCTCTTACTAATTGCGCCGATGACGCTCGCCGCCGCTGTGAGTTTTGCCAACGCGGCTACCAGCATAGACAAACGCACCGAAGCGCGGATCAAACGGATTGAGAATGGCCTGGTGCCGCCGTTGGTCACGCAAGCGACGACACAGATGCGAATCGAAGATCGCATGAAGCATTTCAAGGTACCGGGCGTGAGCATCGCTGTGATTGAAAACGGCAAAATTGCATGGGCGCGTGGCTATGGCGTGCGGGATTTGAATACCAACACGCCGGTAGATGCAGAAACGGTTTTTCAGGCGGCGTCAATCAGCAAACCAGTTTCTACGGTGGCCATGCTGCAATATGTTGAAGCAGGAAAACTGAATCTTGATGAAGACATCAATCAGAAATTGATGTCATGGCATGTCCCGGAAAATGCATTCACGGTGAAAGAAAAGGTGACGTTGCGCCGCATCGTTACCCATCGTGCCGGGCTGACCGCGTCGGGGTTCCCGGGCTACGCGGTTGGTGAACCGATTCCGTCAGTGGTCCAGATTCTGGATGGTATCAAGCCGGCCAAGACGGAGGCGGTTCGCGTGGATGTAGTACCGCAAAGCCGCACCCGATATTCGGGCGGTGGCTTTACAGTCATGCAGCAATTGATGTTGGACGTCGGCGGAAAGCCATTCCCACAGCAGCTAGACGAAATGGTGTTGCAACCCCTCGGCATGACCCGCAGCGCATTCATACAGCCGCTCGCCGGTCCGCTGGCGGCGAATGCATCTTCGGCCCACGACGACGGCAAGGTCGTGGCCGGTAAGTTTCATATTTACCCGGAGCTCGCGGCGGCCGGGTTATGGACAACGCCCACCGACCTTGCTCGATTTGCGATTGAAATTCAGCGCGCTGCCGCCGGAAAATCATCACGCGTGCTAACGCAAAAAATGGCAAAGCAAATGTTGACGCTACAGAGTGGCTTCTGGGGTTTGGGCATCATGCTCGAAGGCACGGCATCACAGCAACGATTCTTGCACAGTGGCTCAAACGAAGGCTTCAATTGCCTGATGCTGGCGTTTAAGGATACCGGCGCAGGGGTCGTGGTGATGACCAACGCCAACGCCGGGCGCTCGATCATTCAGGAAATTGTGCGTGCGGTGGCCAACGAATACGGCTGGAAAGCTTATGCGGCACCCCGTCGCACGGTGACCGAATTACCTGCTAAATCGTTGCAGCAGTACATCGGCTACTACCAACTACCAGCCGGCAACAAAGTCCGCGTGCGCATCGATAACGGCAAACTCATCGCCAACACCGCCAGCGGTTGGAGCCCGTTACTCGCGCGTTCGCCCACGACATTTTTCTTAGCCGATGATGGCGTGCAAATCAACTTTGCCAAAACACCAAACGGCGATATTGGGTCGCTGACCGTGGTGGAAGATGGCGCAAAAAGTGCGCCATATCGACGCGTCGCCGAGCCCGCCGCGCCCGTCGAATCCACTGCGTTTTACCTGCGCGGCAGCATGAACGATTGGAACACGTCAAATCAAATGCTCGTATCGGGAAAGAACCGCTACCGCACCACCGTCCCGCTCAAACCCGGCCGCTATGAATTCAAACTGGGATCAGAAGATTTCAACGCAATCGATTTGGGCGGCTCGCCCGCGTTTCAGGATGTCGCGGTCGGTACGGCAAAAACGCTACTACCGACTGGACGAAATCTGCGGCTCAATATTGAGCGTGAGGGCGTCTACGAATTTGTGCTTGATGCAACCAAGCCGTTGGAGCTCGAGCTGATCGTGAGCCTGAGGGGGTAAACACGCGGCGGCGCGCAACGCAAACTAAGGCGAATTTAGTCGTATCGCGATCTTCGGAAAACCCTTCAGCAACGCTTTATCCATCGTAACGAGCTTCGTATTGAGTCTCATCGCGACATCAATAAACTCGCAATCGTAAGCGCTGCATTCACTGTCCCGAACAAGTTGCAGAACATTCAGCGAATCGGCTTCATATTCATTACCCGCTAACAACGATTCAGCTTCTCGAAGCATTTTGTAAGCTGCATCAAATGCAATATCACCGCGCCGCATATAACCCGCGAGAATATTTCGGAATTCGCTGCGCCAAAGGGCGGGCGCGGACCAATGTGGTTCTTTGTCGAGTAGCGATTCGGCAGATGGGGTTTGAAGCCCGGGTATGAAAAGATAAGCTAAAACGTTGGTATCGACGACAATCATGTGCGGTCGTCACGTTTGAATTTATCGATCAGGCGGTGGTCGAGCTTCTTCGTGCTGGCAGTACCGCCCGTGCTACGAATGGCTCGGATGCGTGCCAGACGCTCGGCTGAGCTTACGGGTGTGGGCAAGAGTACGGTTTCGAGGCAGACGATTGCTTCGTTGTTCATACTGCGCCGGTGAATTTCGGCAGATGCTTTTAGGCGGTCATACACAGCATCGGGAATATTTTTTAGAGTAAGCGTTGTCGGCATAGCGCCTCCTAACCAGAATGCAACCATTATGGTTACACTGGCCGGCACGGTCAACTCTTCTCTAAATAGGCATTAACCTCTGCATAATCCCCCCGCCTTCAATCAAGCCCGCTAATTCATCCCGCAACCGCGCGCTCTCGCTCATCGCAAAGCGCCAATATTTCAATCTTCCCTCGTAGTCATCGGCGAAGCGTTTGAAATCACTGCGGTCAGGCAATTTTTTCAGCGGCAATTGCGCTAAATATTCTGCGCTGGGGCAGACGAGGATCACATTATCGAGCGAGTCACCGGACGCTTTGCGCCAAGGCAACATTTTGTCGAGCCAGCCGGGGACAATTTTATTAGTGAAGTGAGGATAGAGCACTAGGCCGTTTGTATGCGCGTAGGGCAGGTGCAAGTGATAGTCAATCAAGCCGCCGTCCCAATAGGTGCCGTCTGATGCGCCCTCAATACCGGCCACACCTTCGAGCACCAGCGGAATAGAGCCGGTCGCGATCAACACATCGCGAAAATTTTTTTCGGTCAGGGCCGCGTATTCAGTTTTAAACGGGTCATTTTCGAGCGACTTAAAAAATGGCTCCATACTTGAAACTCTATTATTGACGGGCACTTTCAGCAATTTTTGCTCTGCGACGCCCGCCATTGCTGGGGTTTTCAATTCGGGATAAAACCAGGTGCGGTCTAAAAAATGTCGCAGGTGTTTGCGTCCCGCTGCGTTTGCAAGTGCCGCCAACATATAGCCTGCTTGGGTGCGTCCGCGCTGTTCGCGGGCGAGAATGCCTTTGCCGCGAACAGCCAAGACGTTAAGCCGATAGTGCGGGTGCGAGAGCGCATCTGCGACGCGACCATCGAATAGAACGTCAATTAATTTGCGTGCGTCCGCTGTGATGGTCGCAGCCGTTACGTTTTTTCCGTATTTGGTTTCGCTATAGGTTTTAGCAAAAAGCGCCAGAGCCTGGCGGGTTTCATCGGCTGAAAACTTTCCCTCACTGACACCACGGCACACCGACGCGAACCGCCACGCGCCGATCGAGGCACCGATAAGCTGGATCGGATTTTTACGTTCAACAAAACCCTGCGGCAGAAAGTCGGCGAACAGCCATTCATCGAGCTTGGCAAGTCCCAATCCTTTTGGCCCGCCCGCGGCACCGGGAACGATATCGATATCCGCCGCGCGCAGACCATGCTCACGAATATGCTTGATCGCACGCGGGCCGGCTAGAATTTCCAAGGATTGCTTAATTTTCATCGCGTTTCAGTTGAATTTTTATAGCGTTTGCTTTGTACTTTACGACTGTATTTTCCAGCATTGGCAGACTAAACTCCAATCTCTAAATTTTTTGCGGAAGTTACTTCACCATGTCCTCGCCGAATTCCCTATTCTCTCCTTTCACGCTGCGCAACATCATGTTTAAAAATCGCATTTTTGTATCGCCCATGTGTCAATACAGTTGCGTGGATGGCGTTCCGAATGAGTGGCATATGGTGCATCTGGGTTCGCGCGCAGTGGGCGGCGCGGCGCTGGTAATGACCGAAGCCGCATCGGTAACACCTGAGGGACGTATCTCACCGGAAGACGCGGGCATATGGAACGATGCACAGGCCACCGCGTGGGCACCAATCGCAGCGTTTATCAAAGCACAGGGTGCGGTGCCGAGCATTCAACTCGCTCATGCTGGACGTAAAGCGTCTACGTTTTCACCATGGCGCGGGCACGGGAAAGTCGCCGAGGGAGATGGCGGCTGGCCCGTAATCGGGCCATCGACGGTCGCGTTTTCGGAGAGCTATCCGCAGCCGCACGAGATGACAGCGGCCGATATTCGTGCCACGACAGATGCATTTGTGGCCGCCGCTAAACGCTCGCTCACGGCCGGATTTGATGTGCCGGAGATTCATGCCGCGCATGGCTATTTGGCGCATGAGTTTTTGTCACCGTTATCCAATGTGCGCACCGACGAATATGGCGGCTCATTGGAGAATCGCATGCGCTTTCCGTTGGAATTGTGTGCGGCCATTCGCGAGACTTGGCCGAAGGAATTACCGGTATTCCTGCGCATTTCAGCAAGTGATTGGAAAGAAGGCGGCTGGGACGTGGCGCAGTCGATTGAATTCGCCAAGCACGCAAAAAAAATCGGCATCGATTTGATTGACGTCTCATCAGGCGGCAATGCGCATGATGCAAAGATGACGATTCGCCCCGGCTATCAGGTGCCGTTCTCGCGCGACATCCGCCACGGCGCGGATATACCCACCGGCGCCGTCGGCCTTATTACAGAGCCGGTACAGGCCGATCAAATCATCGGCGATGGTGATGCGGATTGTGTATTTTTGGCCCGTGCGTTGTTGCGTGACCCGTACTGGCCGATTCATGCGGCGCAGGAATTGGGCGCAGACTCGAAAGCGATGTGGCCCGATCAGTACAAGCGCGCCGGTGTAAATGCGTTTGGTAAATAACCTTTGAAAGGACACTCATGATTGATCTCTACTACTGGCCCACGCCCAACGGCCACAAGATTACGATGTTCTTGGAAGAAGCAAAAATGCCGTACGCCTTGCATGGCGTAAATATCGGCAAGGGCGATCAATTCAAGCCCGAGTTTCTGAAATTTTCGCCGAACAATCGTATGCCTGCGATCATCGACCATGCGCCCACGGACGGTAAAAAGCCCGTCAGCGTTTTTGAATCGGGCGCGATTTTGTTATATCTCGCCGGAAAGACCGGCAAGTTCATTCCGAAAACATTGCGCGGTCAGGTGGAATGCATGGAATGGCTGTTCTGGCAGATGGGTGGGCTGGGGCCGATGCTCGGCCAGAACCATCATTTCAGCCAATACGCGCCGGAAAAAATACCCTATGCGATTAATCGATACGTGAAAGAAACTTCGCGCTTGTACGGCGTGTTGAACAAGCGTTTGGCGGATCGTAAATTTATTTGCGGCAACCAATACACGATTGCGGATATGGCTTGTTATCCGTGGATCTTATGGGAGCGGCAGAGCCAAAACCCAGCCGATTTTCCGCATCTCGCGCGCTGGCACGCGGCGATTAAGGCGCGGCCTGCGACTACGCGCGCGTACGCGAAATCAAAACTGGTTAATCCCGACGCCAAGCCGAGTGTGAATGATGAAGAATCGCGACGCATTTTATTTGGGCAGGATAGAAGCGTCGTTAAGTAAGCGCCCGCGCAAAGTAAAAACAAAAAGTAAAAACAAAAAGTCATAGCCAAAGTGAACCGCGATCAACTCGCCAACTACGCGGTAGCGCGTTCACTTTTTTCGGCTAAGAACTTAAATCGGGCTGTTGATCAGATCGGCTATGTGCAAGCCGATCCGATTCGCGCACCCGCGCGTGCGCAGGATCTTATTTTGCGACATCGCGTCGCGGGCTATCAATGCGAAGATCTGGAGAAAAAGTATTCGCGGCTGGATATTTTTGAAGACATGCTTCACAACTACGGGTTTTTCCCCAGTCGGCATGTAAAGTTGTTATACCCGCGCAAGCTGTCCCCGCGTTGGCAAACCTTCATGGCTGAACATGCCACGTTACGACGCAAAGTTTTACGTTTCCTAAGCGAGAATGAAAGCGTCCATCCGCGCGAGGTAGAACGCGTGATCAACGTCGGCGCAAGAATTAACGGTTGGGGCGGCGAATCGGCCGCCACTACGATGATGCTGGAAGGCTTGCATCGCGAAGGCCGCGCACGGGTGTTGCGACGCGATGCGGGTATTCGCGTCTACTCCCTCAAACCCTTGCCCAATCCGCCAAGCCGTTCGCTGAATGATGAGAAATCACTCACGCCGCTACAACGCGCCGATGGCCTGATTCGGTTATTCGTCAATCTCTACGCGCCTATTCCGCAGCGAACACTCATCCAACTCATCAACATGATTGGCAGCATGAAACCGAATGTCGATTATGCAAAGCGAATTGAATTGATGGTGGCACACGGCGAATACGCGCGCAGCGAAATCGACGGGCTCAATTATGTTTGGCCGGCCGATGAACAGACAGACGCAACCGCAGACGCCAGCGTGCGATTGTTAGCGCCTTTCGATCCGATCGTCTGGGATCGCCGACGCTTCGAGCATCTGTGGGGATGGGCGTACCGATTCGAAGCCTATACGCCATCCGCCAAACGCAAACTCGGCTACTACGCGCTGCCATTGATGTGGCGGTCGCAAGTTATCGGCTGGGCGAACGCAAGGATGGATGCGGGGCGGTTGAATCTCGAATTTGGATTCGTCACGACGAGGCCGAAAGCGCGGGCATTCGCAACTGCACTGGACGAGGAGGTGGTGCGGTTTCGGGGATTTTTGCAGCGTTGATTGCAGCTGGTGCGCTATGATTTGCCATACAACGTAGTCGCGGCTAGATGACATATCTCCCGGCATTGCGCGGTCGATAGAGCGCTACTAAATATGAGATCCCACAACATCAGCCGTTTTGTTTGGCATAGTGCGTATATTGCTTGGCAAGAAGACTCCATGACTCTGTTTCTACATCGTACATTTTGCGTCCCCACGAAGTCCATAACAACGATCGCTAGGAGTTACGGCACATGAGTTCAACCTGTTTGGCGCGATTGTTGACGAGCGTGTTTGTGTTGATGTCAACCGGTGGCATCTCTGCTCCAGCACCACCAACAGCAACAGCAACAAATATATCCATAGCATCCAAAGTCGGAGCAAAGCCCATGTCACACATTGCCGAAGGTGCATTCGACGTAAAACTGGTTCCGCAACCGGCCGATCCTGCGGGCGGTGAATCGATTGGCCGCATGTTATTGGACAAACGTTTTCACGGCTTGCTCGATGCGACCAGCAAGGGGCAAATGCTAGCGATGCGAACGCCTGTGGAGGGCTCGGCCGGATATGTGGCGATGGAGGTGGTCACCGGCAAACTGGAAGGACGCCAGGGCAGCTTTGTGTTGCAACACAGCGGCACCATGAATCGTGGTGCACCCACGCTGACATTGACGGTGGTACCGGATTCAGGAACCGGCGAGCTTGCCGGACTTTCAGGCAGTATGGCGATTGATATTGCAGCGGGAAAACACAATTATCGGTTTGAATATAGTTTGACGAAGACTCATTAACGAGACAGCGAATGAACTGAATGTGAGCGCAAAATATTCGCAAACGAGTGCCAGGAAAATAAAAAAGCCGCACGAAAGATCGTGCGGCTTTTTTGCATTGAATGCAGCATGCTTGCGCGCTACTTGGTCTTCTCTTTCACCACTTTAATAAAGTCGTTGTATTCCTCAACCGATACATTGCCCGCTTCGATATGTGCGTCGGCGGTGCGGCGCATTTCGGTCGAGTATGCCGTCAGGCAATCACGGTAGGTCGCGAGCACGGCATTAAGTTCTTTTAGTTCATCATTGGTCTTGGGCTTGCCTGCCACTTCTGGTTTGACGCAGTTGTGCTTGGGCACGTTGATCGGCTTCAATGCCGGCGCTGCCGCCGGTGCCACCGTAGCGGCAGGCGCAGGCTTGATATCTTGCGCAACAGCCGGGGCGGCGACCGCAATAAGCGCGATTGAAACGAGGGTGGAGAGTTTGTTCATATTCAAAATCTTTCGTGAAATTAAAAATTCGGGATCAAAAGCAGTTAGGCAAATTTGGAGCAGAGACTCAATCGTAAACTAATCTTGGGGATGCGGATAAATCGCTAACCAGTGGGATAAATTTCACCAACCAACCCCATTATTGGCGGGCGTTTCCAAGCATAAATACTTGTCAAGCCGCCCCGCTCTAGGGTTTGACCATTCATGGCTTCTATCTTCGTGGCGTCAGCCGGAACGAGTCCATAGGAACGCGAGATTGAGTATAAAAGGCACGGCCAAAATTACGGCCGAACAAAAGTAGGCGGAGCGAAAAATAGAATACGCCTCTGCGTAGGGTTTTCCATCCGACGCGCCGGGCAGCAGCACTTCACGCCACAAGAACGGGTGGAAAAAAGTAAAAAATGAGAACGCGAAAGTCCTGGGGAATGCCGCGCTGATTTGCGGAAACGATTTGTTCAAAAAGGTTTTCAGGCGGTTAAATTCAAACGCAAACACATATACCGCCCCCACGAAGGTGGTGAACGCAAACGCACTCAAGAACCTGTTCGCCGAGCCAACAAAAAAAGTGCCGGCGACATAGAGGGCGACGGCAAAACTCCAGGTGCGCCAGTAGATTGGAATATACGATCGGTACGGTGGCATGGACACGTAAAAATTCGTATTTATACGGGTTGAATGGTTGAAACGTTCCGCAACAGCGTCTAGCTCGCGGCTTTTTGCGACAGCCGCGTTTCCGCTTTTTGTAATAACCACGACTGTATCGATTTAACAATGCCGTCTTTGTTGAGACCACAATCCGCCAGCAGCACCGCAGGGTCGCCGTGCTCGACGAAAGCGTCGGGCAGCCCCAGTTGCAAGACCGGAATATTGAGGCCTTGGGCTTCAAGCGACTCCAGCACCGCACTCCCTGCGCCGCCCATGACCACGTTTTCTTCAACAGTCACCAAGTAATCATGCGTGGTGGCGAGCTTGAAAATAAGCTCTTCATCAATCGGCTTGACGAAGCGCATATTGGCGACCGCTGCGTTCAATTCATCACCCGCATCGGTGGACGGTTTGACCATCGAGCCGAACGCGAGAATAGCGACGCGCTTCACCGCAAAACCCTTGATCTCTCGAACACTGACACCTTTGCCCAATGGCAAGGCAGTCATCTCATTCTGGATGGCGACACCCGGCCCGTTGCCGCGCGGATAGCGCACTGCTGCGGGAGAATCAAGTGTGAATGCGGTGAACAACATCTGCCGGCATTCATCTTCGTTTGAGGCCGCCATGACGGTCATGTTGGGAATGCAGCGAATGAACGACATATCGAACGCGCCATGATGGGTCGGCCCATCGGCACCGACCAAACCGCCGCGATCCAACGCGAACACCACCGGCAAGTTTTGCAACGCGACGTCGTGAATGAGCTGGTCGTAACCACGCTGCATGAAGGTGGAATAAATCGCCAGTACCGGCTTCATGCCATCGGCCGCCAAGCCCGCAGCGAAGGTGACCGCGTGCTGCTCGGCAATCGCCACATCGAAATAGCGGCCTGGAAAGTCCTGCGAAAATTTAACCAGTCCGGAGCCTTCGCGCATCGCCGGGGTTATGCCGACCAGACGCTTATCGGCGCGCGCCATATCGCACAGCCAATCACCGAAAATTTGTGTGTAGGTGAGCCTGGGCTTGACGTTCGGCAAAGCGACCGCTTTGACAAAGCCAACGCTGGGGTCGAATCGGCCCGAGGCGGCGTGATACTGGATCGGGTCATCTTCCGCCAGCTTGTAGCCCTGGCCTTTTTTGGTGACCACATGTAGGAACTGCGGACCGCCGAGCTTCTTGATATTGCTCAGCGTCTCGACCAATACGTCGACGTTATGCCCGTCAATCGGGCCCACGTAATTGAAACCGAATTCCTCGAACATGGTCGAGGGTGAAATCATGCCTTTGGCGTGCTCTTCAACGCGTTTGGCGATTTCTTTAAACGTGGGCGTGGCGGACAAAATACGTTCGGCTGTTTTTTTGGTGTTCGCATAAAAACGACCGGACATCAGTTTCGCGAAATAATTATTGAGCGCGCCGATTGATTCTGAAATCGACATATCGTTGTCGTTCAAAATCACGATGACATCCTCGCGACCCACATTATTCATCGCCTCAAAGGCCATGCCACCCGTGATCGCGCCATCACCAATGATGGCGACGGATTTGCGATTAGTGCCGGACAAACGCGACGCCACGGCCATGCCAAGCGCGGCTGAAATCGAGGTGGAGGAATGGGCGGTGCCAAAGGTATCGTATGGACTCTCTTCGCGCCGCGGAAAGCCGGCGATCCCGCCTTTTTGGCGCAGCTTGGACATACCGGCTTTGCGACCGGTCAAAATTTTATGGCCGTAAGTTTGATGTCCCACATCCCACACCAGCCGGTCTTCAGGCGTGTTGAAAACATAGTGAAACGCAATCGTGAGTTCGACCGTGCCTAAATTGGATGAGAAATGGCCGCCGGTGGTGGCCACAGAATCGACAATGAATTCACGCAGCTCAACCGCCAGCGCCGGTAAGTCGCGGCGGTCCATCTTGCGCAAGTCAGCTGGATCCGAAATGGGGTCCAGAAAAGGATATTTTGATGTTGTGGTCATAAATTTAATTTTTCTGCTTCACCATTGTCACAAAAATACAGCAAACTTTTGCTTAAATTTAGTTTGCAGTTAGCCTCAATCTAATATTCGCGCCGTACGATAAATTCGGCAAGTTGGCGAAGCCGAGTAGCGCGCTCACCGAAACTTTCAACCGCGGCATGCGCATCCGCCAGCAATTCGTCGGCAAAACGCTTGGCCGGTGCCAAACCCATCAAACTGACATATGTTGGTTTGTTTGCGTCTTGATCTTTACCCGCTGTTTTGCCTAACTTTGCAGTATTAGACTCGCAATCGAGAATATCGTCTACTACCTGAAAAGCCAAGCCCACGCATTTGGCATAGCGGTCAAGATGATTGATTTCATCTGGCTGTAACGCACGGCCACTCAATGCACCCAACTGCACAGACGCGCGAATCAATGCGCCGGTTTTCAGAATGTGCATATATTCGAGCTCTGGCAGCGTGATTGTTTTGTTCACATTCGCCAGATCAATCGCCTGACCGCCGGCCATGCCATGCGATCCGCAGGCTTTGGTGAAATGCTGGATCATCATCAGCTGCGTTTCCGCGGAATCAGCCAATTTATGAGTGCTCACTATCTCAAAAGCCAAAGCCTGCAAAGCGTCTCCAGCCAGCAGCGCAGTCGCCTCATCAAATTCAATGTGACAAGTCGGGCGTCCACGACGCAGGGTATCGTCGTCCATGCAAGGCAAATCGTCGTGAATAAGGGAATATGCATGGATAAATTCGACTGCGGCAGAAACGGCCTTGACCCGCGACGAATCCGCTTCTGTCACAAGACCGGCCGCAAACACCAGCATCGGCCGCACCCGCTTACCGCCGCTCAGTGAGGAGTAGCGCATGGCCGCGTGAAGGCGCTGTGGCTGAATATCCGGCGAGGGCAATAAATCGCTGAGCGTACGCTCCATGTCCATCGCGACTTGTCGCGACCAATCTTGAAAATCATTCATTTTCTTATCTGGTTAAATCAAGATTCTGCGTCTTGATGGAAATCTTTGAGCGTGCCACCGGTTGCGGCTAAGCCACCTGAGCCACCATCAAGCACTTGAATGCGCTGCTGGGCGTCACTCAATACTTTTTCGCAATATTTAATCAATTCCGCACCGCGCTGGTAGGCGCTAAGCGACTCTTCCAGAGGCAATTGGCCACTTTCCATCTTATCAACCAATAAATCGAGCTCGGCCATCGCAGCTTCGAAGTTTTTAGGGGGCGTTCCAAGGTTTGCTTTAGCCATGACAATTCTCAAAGGTGTTGCAAAGCGCTTTCAAAAAGCAATCTGAAATCATAACCGAATCACGCAATGCCAGTCCATTGCTGAAGTACGCCGGAAACGGCGACCGACCAAATCTAAAGAGTCAAAACAACGGAAATCTGCGCTTTCGCCTATTTTTAATTTGTTTTGGATCGCGCTTGCTTGCCTTTTTGCCCCCCCTAAGGCAGAATCGCGGCTCCATTTCCCGTGTCGAAAGAGTTTTTCCGACACATTTCTGCGGGACGGAGCAAGCGGAGTTAAAAGCTAGTTTTCTCGATCGCCCGGGTGTTGTTTTTACTTTGGTTATCTCGCTGTGATTAATGCGAGAAATTGGAGGTAAGGACTATGTCCATATTATTAGGGCACCGGGAATTAAAACCCGTTGCAACCCAGCTCCCCCTGAGCTGGTATTTTGATCCTGCTATTTACCAGCGTGAGCTCGAAGTTTTCTTCAAGCGAGGGCCCGGCTACGTCGGACATTCGTTAATGGCACCGAACGAGAATGACTATCGCGTGCTCGAAATGACCGATGGCGCATGGTCACTGGTGAATAATGCGGATCAATTCGATCTCGTCTCAAACGTGTGCCGCCATCGGCAAGCAGTCATGCTGCGCGGTGCAGGCACCCTACCGAGCGGCAATATTGTGTGCCCGCTGCATCGCTGGACCTATGACGGCGAAGGCAAATTACTGGGCGCACCCCATTTTGCAGAACAGCCGTGCCTCGATTTGCCCCGCAAAAAATTGCAAAACTGGAAAGGCATGTTGTTTCAAGGTCAACGCGATATTGCCAGCGATTTAGAAAAGCTGGGCTGCGCCAAAGATTTAGATTTTGATGGCTACGTGCTGAATAGAATTGAAGTCACCGAATATAGTTTCAACTGGAAAACATTTATTGAAGTGTATTTGGAGGATTACCACGTCGGCCCGTTTCATCCCGGGCTCGGCCAGTTTGTGGATTGCGAAAACTTGAATTGGGAATTCGGCGATTGGTATAGCGTGCAAACCGTGGGCGTACACAAAGCGCTGCAAAAACCCGGCTCACCCATCTATAAACAGTGGCATGAATCTGTGATGAATTTTCGCGGCGGCGAAGTGCCGCCGCAGGGCGCAATTTGGCTGACCTATTACCCCAACGTGATGGTCGAATGGTATCCCCATGTGCTGGTGGTATCGACCATCGTGCCGCGCGGGGTGGGCGCATGCAGCAACGTGGTTGAATTTTATTACCCGGAAGAGATTCAACATTTCGAGCCGGAATTTATTGCCGCGCACCAACAGGCTTATAACGAAACCGCGGTTGAAGATGAAGAGATTTGCCAGCGTATGAACGACGGCCGCAAGCTCTTGTGGCGCGAAGGTCGCGACGAACAAGGGCCCTATCAAAGCCCGATGGAGGACGGCCTCGTGCATTTCCATGAATTTATCCAATCGCAGATGCAGGGGATTTGAAGATCACCTCGACAAGCTCGCTAACGCCCGCCTTGGCGGTGGCAGTGGCAGTGACGGCGATGACAATGGCCGCAACCACAAGATGACCTTATGACCTCATCATGGATGCTCGTTGCCGGCGCATTATTCGCGACCATGGGGACTTTTGCTAAGCTGCTGGGCAGCACATTTAGCGGCGCTGAGCTATCGCTTTATCGATCATTGGTCGGACTGGTCGTTGTCGGCGGGTTCATTTTATGGAAGCGTTTATCGGTGCTCACGCCATTCTGGCAAGGCCATTTTTGGCGCGGCACCACCGGCACCGTTTCACTTATCGGCTACTTTTATGCGATGACGAAACTCCCGCTTGCCACAGCGATTACGCTCAATTACACCTCACCAATTTTCCTGACCATTCTCTCCAGCGTGTTGCTGAAGGAAAAACTGAGCCGGCGTTTGGTGTTCGCGATAGCGCTCGGGTTTGTTGGCGTCGCGTTACTATTGCGACCCACTTTCGAGGGTGAAAATGCGCACGCGGGCTTGATTGGGTTGGCTTCCGGTTTTTTTGCGGCATGCGCGTATTTAAACGTGAAAAAACTGGGCGATGCGGGTGAGCCGGAATGGCGGGTGGTGTTTTATTTTGCGGTGGCCGGCGCAATCGGGTCGGCAATTTTTCAAACCGTCGCTACAGGGTCGTTTCAAGCCATACATGCTCCAAACATCCCGTATTTGCTGGGCCTTGGAATTGCCGCAACCGCCGCGCAGTTGGCGATGACGCGCGCCTACCATAGCGGCAGCACATTGGTGGTCGGCGCGTTTGCATATTCAACCGTGATCTTCGCTTCACTGGCGGGAATTTTTATATTCAACGAAGTTTTACCGCCAATTGCGTGGGTCGGCATGGCAATTATTGTCGCTAGTGGATTACTGGCGAAGCGTGCGGACCAAGATACAAAGAACAAGGGACTGCAATCCACGTTAGCGAAAACTTCTGCCAGCGCAGATTAGCGAGATAAAATTAAGGTCGATTGTTAACGTCAATTGTCGACGTCCATTGCGAGGACTCTAGATGCTTATTTCAACTACCGAATTGGCCGCGAAAATTGACGATCTTAGTCACGTGATTTTCGATTGTCGACACGATCTGTTTGACCTCGGTAAAGGGGAGCGTTTATACCGCGAAGGACATATTCCTGGGGCGATTTTTGCGAATCTGGATACGGATCTATCTGGAGAGAAATCTGGCAGCAATGGCCGACATCCATTGCCATCACCTGCGGCGTTCACCGCTTTTTTAGCGCGTAACGGCGTCACCCATACGACGCAGATTGTGGCCTATGACGATGTAGGCGGTCAGTTTGCATCGCGGCTTTGGTGGCTCTCGCGGTGGATCGGTTTGACGCAGGTTTCACTCCTCGACGGCGGTATCCCGAAATGGGTTGCCAACGGCCATGCGCTTTCACGCAATGTACCGGTGCCCAAGCCAGCGGCGCTTCGCGGACATGCCGATCCGCTAATGGTATTGACTGCCGACGAGGTCGAAGCAGGGCTTAAAATTCCTGCAACAACGTTGATTGATGCACGAGCACCAGAACGTTATCGGGGCGATATAGAGCCGATTGATCCGGTTGCGGGGCATATCGATGGTGCCAAAAATAGATTTTATAAAGAGAATTTAAACGCTGATCTGACGATGCGACCGCAGGCGGACCTAAAAGCCGCGTTTGCCTCAATTATGAATGCACAGCACGCCGCGGACGTCGTTCACCAATGCGGCTCGGGCGTTACGGCATGCGCAAATATTTTTGCCATGGAATATGCAGGCCTACGCGGTTCAAAGCTTTATCCTGGCTCGTGGAGCGAATGGATTACCAATCCTGCACGACCGGTTATTAAAGGCATCGCTAATGAGAGCAGAACTGGCGATGCTAAATGACGATTTATTTATGGGGAGTTTGAGATGAAAAAAAGTGCTTTTTTGAGATTAACAGCTGCCGGAATTTTTTTCGCTTGTAGCGGCCTTTCTTATGGCCAGTTCATTACGCCGACCTCAAATCTGGTCATAGAAAATATCCCGCCGATATCCGTTGCACTCACCCAAAAAGTGGAGGCCTATACCCAGTTCAAGCCATCATCAATTATTGCGTGGCATCCTCAAGACGGCAGCATTCTGGTGCGGATGCGCCTTAACAACAGCAATCAGCTGCATCTAGTAAAAACACCGGGCGCCAAGCCTGAGCCGCTCACGGATTTTGCTGACGCGGTCAGCAATGCCACTTTTCAGCCCACCAAAGGTGAATATCTACTGTTCACGCGAGCCACCGGCGGCGATGAAATTTTCCGGATATACCGACTAGATTTAGCGTCAAAAATAGTTACTCCCGTGTCGCCTGAATCAGAACGTGCCAGCAGTCCCGCGTGGAACCGCAGCGGCGACCGCATCGTGTTCACCACCGCATCGGTTGATCGAAAGGGGAAAGCACAATCACTGCAGGAATCCGCTGCTCGAAAAGCCACGACAAAGCTTTACATCGCTGATCCACTCCAGCCGGACACTGCAAAAGTTATCGCAACCTTTGACGGCGGTGGTTTTTCAGCGTTTCGGTTCTCGCCTGATGGAAAATCTCTTGCCTATCTTGAATATGTATCGGCCAATCAGTCGCATTTGTGGATGATGGATATCGCAACGGGCAAGCAGACACGTATTACGCCAGCGCCCCCGGTGTTGCCTGTAACAGCGGCCAAAACCAACGGTGCCAAGGCCGTCACGGTGGCGTACGGCGAGCCGCGATTTGCCAGCGATGGCAAAGGTATTTATACCGTCTCGGATCGCGACAATGAATATCGGCGTTTAGTGCATATCGACATTCGCAGCGGAAAAGAACGCGTTCTAACTGCGCACCTTAAACATGATGTGGATGATTTCAGCATTTCAAATCGAGCCAACCGAATTGCTTTTACGACCAATGAAGACGGGTCTTCGGTGCTGCGTTTTCTGGATTTAAAAACCGACAAAGAGCTGCCCCGCCCCGCTTTGCTGTCTGGCGAAATTTCGGGATTGCGCTGGAAAGGCGGCAGTGAAGATAGTGATGATTTATCAGCATTAGATGCCAAGGATGCTAGCGCGGAGCTCGCGTTTAACCTCACCTCTGCGCGCTCGCCGGGCGAAGTTTATTCGATGAAAATTGCGACGCCAAAGGTCACGCGCTGGACCAACGGCTCAAGCGCAAACTTGAATCCTCTGGAGTTCGTGGAACCCCGACTGGTGCAGTGGAAATCGTTTGACGGCTTGAAAATATCCGGCTTCATCTACCAGCCGGACGCGAAAAATTTTCAAGGCAAGCGCCCGGTGATTATCAATATCCACGGCGGACCAGAAGGCCAGGCCAGGCCGGGGTTTATTGCCCGAAATAACTATACGGTGAATGAACTCGGCATCGCGATTATTTATCCCAATGTGCGCGGCTCGTCGGGGTTCGGCAAAACATTTCTGGCGATGGATAACGGCAATAAGCGCGAAGACTCCGTCAAAGATATTGGCGCATTATTTGAATGGATAAAGAATCAGCCTGACCTTGATTCGGGCAAAGTATTGGTTACCGGCGGCAGCTATGGCGGTTACATGGCGCTGGCGGTATCTACCCATTATGCAGACCGCATTGCGGGCACTATCGATGTGGTCGGCATTTCAAATTTCGTCACATTTCTGGCCAATACCGAAAGCTATCGACGCGATTTGCGCCGCGTGGAATATGGTGATGAGCGCGATCCAGAGATGAAGAAGTTTTTGGAAGAAATTTCCCCACTCAACAACGCGGCAAAGATCAATAAGCCTTTGTTTGTGGTGCAGGGCAAAAATGATCCGCGTGTTCCGTATACGGAAGCATTACAGATTGTTGAAAAAGTGAAAATGCAGAATGTGCCGGTCTGGTTTTTGATGGCCAATGATGAAGGCCACGGCTTTGCGAAGAAATCAAATCAGGATTTTTTGTTCTATGCGCAGATCAAATTCATGGAAAAAACGTTGCTGAATTAAAATAGGTTCGTTGCTACATAGACGAAAAAAACCCGCCTGATGGCGGGTTTTTTACATCATTCGCTGAAGTGATCAGGCTCAGCTAAATTCACTTAGCCGATAAGATCTACTTGCCGAATTGATCTTTCAAAAACGCCAGCATTTGCGTGTAGAGGTCCACGTTATTTTCAAGCTTGCCATAGCCATGGCCTTCTTTTTCCTTGATGACAAATGCTTTAGGCGCGTTACCTGCGCGATCCAACTCTTTCGCCATGCGGCTAATTTGAGCGATTGGCACCCGAATGTCATCTTCACCCGCGTAGAGGAAAACTGGTCGTTTTATTTTGGCTGCGTTGTTGACGGGCGAAATGCTTTTAATGAGTGCTGAATCAAGATCGTTGTCGCCAAGCACTGATTTCCAGAATGCCACTCCGGCTGTATTTTCTGCTGTATCACCATCTCTTGAAGTGAGCTGATATTTATAGTCTGTAACGGCGAGGCCCGCAACCGCACACCTCCACATATCGTTATTGTTGATGAGTGCCTGTAACGCTGCGTACCCGCCATAGCTGGCACCTGAAATACATACATTTTTAGTGTCTACGAAGCCTTGCTCGATTCCCCACTTCAAGGCGTCTTCATGGTCATTGGACATTTCACGACCAACGGTGCCAAAGCCCGAGTAAAAGATTTTGGAGCCAAAGCCCGGTGTCACCCGGAAATTTGGCACGATTACCGCGTAGCCACGTGATGCAAATAACTGGCCCTCTGTATAACCAAAGCCCGAGCCCCAATAATCTGCGCGCGCGAACGGGCCACCATGGATATGAACAATAGTCGGCAGCTTGGTACCGGGTTTATAGTTTTTCGGTAAAAAGTAGTAGCCGGGAATCTCGAGGCCGTCACGCGTCTTGAACGTCATGACCCCCTGGTCGACCAGCTTCCCATCCAGCCATGGCTTGGAACTGCCAATCGGTTCAAGGGTTTTAGCTTCCTCGTCATGCAGATACCAGCGCGTGGGTGAAGTGTCTGAATACGACGTGACGATAAGCCGATTGCCACCTGGCGCACGACGGAAACGGTTAATACGGTTCGGTAATGCACCATCCAGATTGCGCTGAATAGTCGCGTACTTTTCATCAAGCCACACGACTTCAGGTTTGGCACCCGCAACCGCATACCCCAAAACTTTGTCAGTTTTGGAATCGGTAATTACGCCGGGAAGGCTATTGCCGTCTGCTGATGCGCCCATGTCATAGCGGGGGTGTTGCGCAATCAGCTCACCCATCTTTTTAGCAATAGGGTCGTAGCGAAATACTGCCATCGTGTCGCGACCGCCGTTAAAGGCAACCTGCAAACCTTGTTCGTCACTTTCAAACGCGAGCGGCACAAAGGTGGAGCCTTTTCCGCCATCGTAACGGGCAAGTTCATACCAATCTGATTTCTCGTCCTTACGATAGTAGACAACGGTAGTTAACGTGTCTTTAATATTGGCAGACACAACGCGCGGTACTAATTTGCTATCCGTAATCCAGCGGCCGGTGCGGTCGGCGGGGCGACCTTGGGTAATCAAAACGTAGCGTCCTGTTTTGATATTCAGGCGATACAGGTCTGTAGAATCCGCCGAGGTCATATTACCCTGGGCAATAACTTCTTCTTCATTGCCTGGAATGGTGCGATACAGATCCAGCCCACGAAAAACGTATTGGTTTTGCTTGCGGAATTCACGCACGGTCATTGATAAACGCCGAAACTCCTTACCATCGCGGTTTATGACGAATAGCCCGCCACCATCAAATTGGCCGGGACCTGTGGGAGAATTTGCCTGTCCAAGTGAATAGATAATTTTTTCATTGCCCACCCATGTCGGTCCAAGCACGTCAAAGTCGTCGTAGTTGGTCAAAGCGGACGCCTTGCGGGTTTCGAGGTCGATAATCGCAAGGTTCATCCGCCCTTTTAGCGGCATGGTCGTGACCATATAGCGGCCATTGTTGGAAATATTGACCCCGCTTAGCTGGGCGGGTTTGAATATGTCTTCAATTGTGAGGGGCGCTTCGGTTTGCGCGAAGGCATTTACGGGAAATTGTCCCACCAGGGCGGCGATCGTCGTAAGTATGACGATTCCAAATCGCATCAACATAATTAATCCTTTTCTAGATTTTCAGAGAAAATTTGGCTTTTTTTGACACAATTTTAAACAGCCCGTAGTCTAGGCGGGCGCTTCGCATTTCGCAAGAGCACGAATGCTCTATCCGACGATTACCCAAATCTTGCCGACGAAACACCGGAAAATAGCAATGGCAATTTGGCATTCGTATAGCCGCAGACGTCTGTTATACGACGTGGCTGGCTGACGATTGTTTAGGCGCTCGTAGCCAAATGGAGAGTCGTGTGCAGAATTAAAACCCCACTGCGCACGAACCAATGCGTAAACAGTCTTGCCGCCGGATTGGCCGAAAACTAAAGTGGTTTTGAACACAGTACCTTGAAACTTTTTCGCAAATTAGCACTCTTATGTGGCGAGTGCTAAAATTAAATTTGAAGCAGCAGCACTGGCAAAAGTAGTTGTAACGTGTGCATCTGACGTTTTCAGGTGTAACTTTTGCGGAAATAATGATTTCCGCTCGTGGAGGACACAGTAATGACCACCTCAACCATGAATTTACCCGCGCTATCAGTTGGCAGCCTAGAAAATTATATTTCGGCGGTTAACCGCATTCCGATGCTGACACCTGAGCGCGAGCATGCTCTCGGTGTTGCCCTTAAAGAGCGCGGCGATCTATCGGCCGCTTCAGAGATGGTTTTATCGCATTTGCGCCTCGTGGTGTCGATTGCGAGGAATTACGCGGGCTACGGCCTACAACAGGCAGATTTGATTCAGGAAGGCAACATTGGTTTGATGAAGGCTGTTAAACGGTTTGATCCGCATCGCGGTGTGCGATTGGTCTCGTTTGCCATGCATTGGATCAAAGCCGAGATGCACGAGTACATCCTGAAAAATTGGCGCATTGTAAAAGTGGCGACCACCAAAGCGCAACGCAAACTATTTTTTAACCTGCGTAGCATGAAGCCGAATTTTGGTGCGCTCTCACCGACTGAGGTCAAATCCATTGCACGACAGTTGAACGTAAAAGAGACCGATGTTTCAGAAATGGAACAGCGCCTTTCAGGGCAGGAAATTTCGCTGGAACCGTTGAATGATGACGATGAAAACTGGGTAAGTCCAATTGCGTATTTGCAAGATGCAACGGTAGATCCGTCTGAGCGTTTATCAGGAATGCAAAAAAGCGCTGCCGCAACTGATGGTTTGCGCGATGCTTTGAATAGCCTTGACGACCGTAGCCGCCGTATTGTTGAGGCACGCTGGTTGCGCGAAGGGGAAGAATTGACCTTGCATGAACTGGCAGATGAATACGGTGTGTCGGCCGAGCGCATTCGCCAGATTGAAGTTAAGGCAATGCAAAAAATGAAGTCATCTTTGGCGGCTTATCAAGCCACCTGATTTCCTGCCACGGTTAATAGAGATAAATGGGTGCCTAGCTAGGTGCCCATTTTATTTTGCGAGTCAGACTCTAGCGTGAGGAGAGCGAGCATCAGATGTATATTCTTCAGGCTCCAAAGAGCTGGAAAGCACAGAAAGATTGGTTAATTACTTCGCTGCAATGACTTGCATTTCGACTTTGTAAGCAGGCTTCGCCATTTTTGCTTCTACCGTCGCGCGCGCTGGAGTATGCCCGGCAGGAACCCATTTTTCCCACACAGAGTTCATGCCTGCGAAATCCACCATATCGGCGATATAAATAGTGACAGACAAGATTTTAGTTTTATCGCTACCCGCCTCACCGAGCAGTTTGTCTATAGCCGATAAAACCTGACTGGTTTGGCCACCGATATCGGCGGCCGTATCGTCCGCTACCTGACCCGCAAGATAGATGGTGTTGCCATGAATCACCATGTCGGAAAGGCGGGGACCGATGTGAAAGCGTTGAATGCTCATATGAAAATCCTGAAAATTTAAACACTAGAGGAGCCGCTTGATGTCCGCGGCGATTTGTTCAGGCGTAAGCCGTCCGTAGTCGACAAACAGACGCAAGGTGCCCTGCGGATCAAATATCAAGGTTCCAGCACTATGGTCAAGCGTATAGCTATCCGCGGTTTTACCTGGCTGTATGCGGTAAATGATCTTGAAATCACGCGCTATTTTTGCCGTAGCTCCATCATCGCCGTACAAGCCCAAAAAACTTGCATTGAACGATGGCACATATTTGGCAAGTAGTTCGGGCGTGTCACGTTTCGGGTCTACGGTCACGAATAAAACCTGTAGCCGCGCACTGTCCGTGCCTAATTTTTCCATGACGCGCTTCATGTCCGACAACGTTGTGGGGCATACGTCAGGACAGTGCGTGAAGCCAAAGAACATGGCTACCACCTTACCGTGAAAATCGGACATCGTTCTGGTCTTACCGTTATGATCGGTGAGACGGAAATCATTGCCATAGCCGGTCGCACCCGTGATGTCGACTGCATTAAAAGGCGGCTTTGCGGGCTCGCATGCGGCCAAAAAAAATACCGCTATTACACTCAGCAGAAGTGCGCGCCACGTCAACATATTCTAGCGAATGACGAGGGGCGCGTAATGATCGACCAACAAAGCGCCGAAAAGAAGCGACAAATAGAGAATCGAATAAGCGAAAGTTCTCTTGGCCAAAGCATCACTGTATTTTCGGAACAGCTTTACCGCGAGGAACACAAAATAACCATCCAAAGCTAAAGTCGCAATGAAATAAATAACGCCCGACATTTTCATAGCCACCGGCAGCAAGGTGCACGCGACCATGATGAACGTGTACAACAAAAGGTGCAGCTGGGTAAATGCGTTGCCATGCGTTACCGGCAACATAGGTAAACCTGCTTTGGCGTATTCCTTTTTTCGATAGAGCGCCAGTGCCCAAAAGTGCGGCGGCGTCCAGGCAAAAATAATCAAGAACAGCACCATTGATTCCGGGGACACGGTGTTCATCACTGCCGCCCAGCCCAGTATCGGTGGCATTGCGCCAGATGCGCCACCGATCACAATATTTTGGGGGGTCGCGGGCTTCAGAATTACCGTGTAAATCACCGCGTAACCTACAAACGTGCCGAGCGTCAGCCACATGGTGAGGGGATTAACGTAATGGTGCAACACCAGCAAACCAACCCCACCGACAATACCCGCGAGCATTAATATTTGCCACGTTAGAATGGAACCCGCAACGGTTGGCCGTGCTCGGGTGCGTGCCATCTTTTTATCGATTTGTTGCTCGACCAAGCAATTAAATGCTGCAGCTGCACCCGCCACCAGCGCGATGCCAATAGTAGCGGTAAGCATTAACGGCATATCCCAAGCAATGCCAACTGGGTAGGCCAGCATCATACCGATCATCGCGGTAAACACAATAAGCGCGTTGACGCGCGGCTTGGTCAGTTTCAAAAACTGAACGAATACATTTTGATGGCTTGAGATGGCAATGTCGGACATGGGTGGGATCTGTTGAACCTAATCTAATGCATTGATTATAAAGCCAGACGCTCGCGTAGGCCGATGTTACTTTCAGCACGAAGGCGCAAATTAATAACCACCATCCAAGCAACCAACATTGCCGCCATACCATTATGGCCAACGGCGACGGGCAGTGGCAGACTAAACCACACATTACTCAGGCCAAAAAGCAATTGTGCCGTTAGTAGACCAAGCAGCATTTTTGCGGCACTTTTTCCCGAAGCCCCTTTCATTAAACTGAAGGCGAAACTGCCGACTACCAGCGTAACAAAGATGGCACCGACACGATGAGTCCAGTGAATTGCCGTGAGCGCTTCTAAACGCAACAACTCACCATCCGGCCCCACGCCAAGTGGGCGAATAATGTGGAATGCGTTAGCAAAATCCATTTCTGGCAACAACTGCCCATGGCACGTGGGCAGATCTGAACAAGCCAAGGCTGCATAGTTAGTGCTCACCCAGCCTCCCAGCATAACTTGAGCGATTACAACCGCCAATGCGAATAAAGCAAATATTTTCAAGCTTGGATATGCAAGGATGCTACCTGCCCATTTTCCATTGTCAGGCTGCCGTACAAGTAGCCATGACAGCAGCGCAAAAATGGTAATTCCCCCCAGCAAATGTGACGAGACAATCGCGGGTTTTAGGAGCAATGTCACGGTCCACGCGCCTAAGGCTGCCTGGAAAATAACTGCACAAGCAATAACCGTAGGCAATGCAATCGATTCGCCCCAAGCTCGACAATTGCGCCAAGCAGATAACATAATCGCAGCGATCAATGCTCCCACCACCATCGCTAGGTAACGATGAACCATTTCTTTCCACGCTTTGGCCATAGAAACGGAACCCCCCGGCTGTAATGCTTCGGCGCCTCGAATTTCTGCCGCGGAATGACCGGGCGTGAGGTTGCCGTAACAGCCGGGCCAATCGGGACAACCCAGTCCCGCGTCAGACAAGCGCACATACGCACCCAGCATAATTAACACCAATGTCGTCGCTGCTGTTATTGCAATCAAACGGCGGTAGCGCGTCTGATCCCGTGCCACCCATACAAGCGCAGCTACAATTATGGCGATGGTGATCAGCCCTACTAGGCCATGCTCTAAACCGCTCATTTTCATTTTGTTTACACGTCCAAAAGAATTGATGCTTATTTGTTCATCGTTAGCCTATCTGAGAGGCTTTTAAGACTTGTTTGAAATCCTGCATCATCCGTTTGATGTCTGGATCGCCGCTATAACGCATAAAAACATTACCCAACGTATCAACGCCGTAAAGATGATTTCGCGAATCAGCAGGCGCCGGCAAAAGCTTCAACCACGGAGAAGCCTTTGCCGAAATCCAAATCGTCCCTGCAAACTCCCTCGCGAGTGCCGCTGAGGGCGCCATGTCGTCGTCTACCAATATGACGCGCAGGACACGATCTTGTTCTCGGCCAAGGCTTAGTCGAGCCTGACGCATGGCATAAAGTTTTTTTCGACAGGCCTCCTCACACACGCCACTATCGCGCGTCAACATTAACCATTTCCCGCGCAACGATTTTTCAATCAGTTCCGTGTCTGCGCTGCTGACTGCACTACTGGTTGGCGGCGTACTTTCTACCTGGTGCAGCTTTGTCTCCGGCAATGGAACAACCGGCACAATCAGCTCGCCGTAATTGTTGGTAATCGTCGGTTTCCACACCAGAAAGGTAATCGTTGATGCGATAAAGGGGACAGAAAAAAGTAGAAAAATCATGACAAATTTGGTTCTAGGCGTCATCGGGATGCTTTCTTGGGGTTCGCAGGTTTTGCGCCTGATTCGGCGTTTTTGGCGGGGGTGTGAGCAATGCGTTGTGTGCGGAGATTGAGGCCCACCCAAAGCAACACAAGCGTCGCCGCCAACGAATACCATGTCAACATGTATTCAATGTGCTTTTCGACCCCTGCGTCGGGGCTTTCGCGTTGAGAGGCGAGCCCGATGTTCGGAGGCGTCGCCGCCGTAGCCAGCAACACGAACGGCAAGACCCGAGCGTTTGTGGCCGCACGATAGCGGTCAATCGTCAGATTTTGCCAAACATTGCCTTCCGCAGAATTGGCTGACAACTCCAGAAAACGTTGGCTTGGTATTGTTAGCAGGCCATGTACTTCAATCATACCCAGAGGTGGCACCGCCACGGGAGGTATCGGATATTTCGCAGTTCTTGCAATCCAACCGCGGTTTACCAAAACGGTGAGCGAGCTATTATCGACCTTGAGCGGCGTAATCACGTGGTATCCGACCACCCCATTCTCGTTCACTTTATTATCGATAAACAACTGATTTTTCGGCACCCACTCGCCGCGCGCGATGGCGATGCGATAGCGATAGCCCTCGACGTTTTCAATGAAGCCTGATGTGCTTGATATAACGACAGGAGGCGCGATCGTGCGAGCGATAAACTCAGCTCGTAACGCCCGCTTTTGCGTTGCCCGCCCTTGTTGCCATACGGCCAAATAGAGCGTGAGCAGAACCATAACCAATGCAGCCAGCGTCGGTATTAAAGAGGGGGTGAAGCTGAATTGGCGTTGAGCTATTTGCATGCAATGCGACAATAATTTAAGTAAAGCCTGCGTGAATTTAAGCAAATTCAACGGCATCTGATAACGCCAGGTGGCAATCACAAACAGCTTGGCTTATGAGACAAATTTCTGCACAATTGATTCGTGCAATTTAGGTGAGATCTGATGAAAATTTTATTGATAGTGTTACTTGTACTAGTGTTGATTAGCTTATTTAGCGGATTGTTTTTTATGTACAAGGACAAGGGCAATTCACGGCGCGTTGTGAATGCTCTGACCATTCGCATCGGCCTTTCAGTCCTTATTATCGCGATCGTGATCGCCGGCTATTTTTTGGGGCTGTTGCCGCCCAAATAACCCGCAACGAACCTTGGGAGATTTGATTTCCAAATGATTATAAAAAATGGGCCGCTGACGGCCCATTTTTTATGCGTTAGGTCTCTTTTGATTTAGACCAAAACATAGACAAACAAAAATAACCCGAGCCATACGACGTCGACGAAATGCCAGTACCAAGAAACGGCTTCGAATCCAAAATGTTGGTTGGGTTTGAAATGGCCTTTAATGCAACGGAACATGATAACGGTAAGCATCACTGCACCCAGCGTGACGTGGAAGCCGTGGAAACCGGTCAGCATATAGAAAGTCGAGCCAAACACGCCAGACGTCAGCTTAAGGTTCAATTCGCTGTAAGCGTGCATGTATTCATAAATTTGGAACCCTAAAAACGTGAACCCTAACGCGACCGTCAGGAACAAACCGGCAATGAGTTGACCACGATGGTTTGCTTTGAGTGCATGGTGCGCCCAAGTCACCGTAACACCGGAGGACAACAGTAACACCGTGTTCAGAAGTGGGATGCCCCACGGACTCATTGCACCAAACTGATTGCTGGCGGTTTGCCCTATGTAAGGGCCCAGCGTCGGCCACTTGGCATCGTAGCCTTGCCAGATGAGCGCATTATCCAGATCGCCCAACCATGGTACGGAGAACGAGCGCGCATAATAGAGTGCGCCGAAAAATGCCGCAAAAAACATGATCTCTGAAAAAATAAACCAGCTCATGCTCCAACGGAAAGAGGTGTCCACTTGTGGGTTGTACAACCCCGACTCACTCTCATTGATAACTTGCCCAAACCAGCCGAAGAGCATGTAAACCAAGATTGCGAAGCCGATTGCAAGAGCAGTCCAGCCGTAAGGTTGTATCTGGTTCATCGCCATCGCTCCGCCTGCCGCCATAAATAGCAGCGCCGAGGAGCCGATAATTGGCCATTTGGATGGAGGGGCGAAATAATATCCGCCAGTAGTTGCACTCATTCAAAACTCCCTAAATTCTTGCTCATTACTTATCAACTGTTTCAAACATCCTATTGACGTTATGCCTTAGCCGTTAAAAACCGTACCAAAAAGAACAGACTTAGAACCAACATCAGCACACAAAATAATCCCGCAACGATGATCTGCCAAAGTTTTAATTTTGCGCGATCACCGTCATATCCCTTGCTACTTCGAATACCGAAGAACGACCATAAAACTGCTTTTATTGCGTCAAACATCTGTGCGCTAAATAATGCTTAGCTCGACGTTTTGCAACGCCTGCATTGCGCATATCAGCGTGCTAAGTTTTTTTCGCATCGTCGGTCACATTAAAAAAAGTATATGACAGGGCGATTGCACCAATTTCTTCAGGTAATTTGTTTGCAACAAAAAACGTAACTGGCATATCTCTCGTTTCACCCGCTTGAAGAGTCTGATTACTGAAACAAAAGCATTCAATTTTATTAAAGTACAAACCCGCTTCCATAGGCGCGAAACTCGGTACTGCGCGGCCCGTAGTCGCATAGGGAAGTGTATTTGTTACGCGATAATTTACAGTGACGATTGCGCCGGGATGCACATCAACGTGTTTTTCAACCGGCTCGAAATTCCATGCAAATGTGTTGTTCAAATGCGCAATGAAATCTACTTTTATTAAACGACTTAGATCAACTTGTGTATTTTGCACAATGGCACGTTGCGCGGTGATGCCAAGTACAACACAAATTTGTTTGTACAGAGGGACTAGCGAGGCACAAAAAAGCAGCATCACTGGTACTATCAAGAGCAACTTGCCGAGCGTCGCCTTATTTTCTCTAACATGCTGTTTTCGAACATCAACTTCACTATTTTTCGACGTATTTAAGTCGGTCTTATTCTTTTCTTCATTTTGCTTTTCAGATTCATCACTCACCTCAAACCACCCGGCAGCTTAAAGAACGTAAAAACGAACACCGCAATGACCCAAACAATCAACAGCGCCAACGTAATATATTTGGCGCGGTTACTTTTAGCTTGAGCAGGCTTATTTTCCATTTTGCACAATTAATTATTTCAGAATCGGCGCGGTTTCAAACGTGTGATAAGGCACTGGAGAAGGTAGATTAGTCCATTCTAGCGAATCCGCTCCCTCCCACTGCTTGTCTTTCGCTTTCTCGCCAGAGCGAATGCAACTCACGATATTCCATACGAACAGCAACTGGCTAAAACCCAGAATGAACGCGCCGATCGAAGAGATCATGTTCCATTCAGCAAACTGTAACGCATAGTCAGGAATACGGCGCGGCATTCCGGCAAGACCTAAAAAATGCTGAGGGAAGAAAGTAATATTGAAAGAAATGGCTGATAACCAGAAATGCCACTTACCCAAAGTTTCGCTGTACATGCGCCCAGTGAATTTAGGCAACCAGAAATAGACGCCCGCCATTAAGCCCCAGATCGCACCAGGGAAAAGAACATAGTGGAAATGCGCAACCACATAATAAGTATTATGCAAGGTGATATCTACCGGCACGATGGACAATACAAGCCCGGAGAACCCGCCAAGTGTGAACATGCAAAGGAAACCAATACAAAATAGCATCGGCGTCTCAAAACTGAGCGAACCGCGCCACATGGTCGCAATCCAATTAAATATTTTCACGCCTGTGGGTACAGCGATCAACATGGTTGCATACATGAAAAACAGTTGCCCCGCAGCGGGCATACCAACCGTAAACATATGGTGGCCCCAGACGATGAACGATAACATCGCAATCGATGCTGTGGCATACACCATCGATGCATAACCAAAAAGAGGTTTACGTGCAAATGTCGGGATGATCTGTGAAACGATACCGAACGCCGGTAGGATCAAAATATAAACTTCTGGGTGCCCAAAAAACCAGAATATATGCATGAACATGGTGGGATCACCGCCGCCCGCCGCATTAAAAAATGATGTGCCGAAGTGCCGATCGGTCAAAAGCATCGTAATGGCACCCGCTAACACCGGCATCACGGCGATCATTAGGTAAGCGGTAATGAGCCAAGTCCAGCAAAACATTGGCATTTTCATCAAGGTCATGCCTGGCGCACGCATATTAAGCAACGTTGTAATGATGTTGATTGAACCCATGATTGATGAGGCGCCCAAAATATGGATTGCCAAAATAGTCATGTCTAAGCCCAAACCAGCTTGGATCGAAAGCGGGGGATATAAAGTCCAACCAGAAGCTGCGGCGCCGCCTGGAACAAAAAATGATGCGAACAAAAGGATTGCTGCCGGGATCATTAGCCAAAACGACCAATTATTCATGCGTGGAAAGGCCATATCCGCTGCTCCAATTTGCATCGGGATCAACCAATTTGCAAACCCCGTGAACGCAGGCATGACCGCACCAAAAATCATGATCAAAGCATGAACAGTTGTCAGCGAGTTATAAAGTTCAGGCTGAAGTATCTGTAGCCCAGGTTGAAAAAGCTCAAGGCGCATTAAGAGCGCCATGCTGCCGCCTACGAAAAACATGAATAAAGAGAACCAAAGATACATGGAACCAATGTCTTTATGGTTCGTCGTTGTAAATATTCGAGTCCAGCTACCTGGGCCGTGATCATGATGCTCATGCTCACCGGCATGGCCACTATCATGGGTTGGGGCAACTGCGGAATTCGTGTAGGCCATAAAATTCTCCAAATCTTGCTTTACTGATTTCGCATCATCCCAAACCATATCGGGATGAAGAATAGAGATCCGCTAGCGCAAATTAATTGCGCTTAGCATCAATCGTCATTACGTTTTTCTAGCACCTTTAACGTCACTAGGCTGCACCACTTTTCCAGTGTTGTTATCCCATGAATTCTTTGTGTACGTGATAACGGCGGCGAGGTCAGTATCGCTAAGGCGCGCAAATGACTGCATTGCGGTACCGGGACGTCCATTTAGGATAACGCCAATTTGTTGATCGATGGGCCCTTGGACTACTTTTGAGCCGCTAAGCGCAGGAAAGACCGGCGGCTGACCTTTACCGGTCAATTGATGACAAGCAACACAGTTCGTCGCGTATACCTTTTCGCCGTGTGCTTTGGCTTCCGCCATTGTGAACTTCTTCGCCGGGTCTTCTGCTTGCGTGTCTGACCTCGACACGGAATTGTCCACTGAAGCCGTCAGGGCTGCTGCTTTGCCCCATTTTGCCTGTCCGCTCTTCACCCAGATTACATAATCCTCTTCGGATTTCACTTCCACCGTGATGGGCATGTAGCCATGAAGTTTTCCACAAATTTGGCTGCATTGGCCTTTGTACACACCTACTTTTTCAGCCTTGAACCAGGTGTCTTTGATGAAACCGGGTATGCCGTATTGGTTCACTCCCAGTTGCGGCATGTACCACCCGTGAATGACGTCGTTCGACGTCACAAGCAGACGGACGCGCTTGTTTACAGGTACCACCATCGCATTATCTACCTCCAACAAATAATCTTTGCCTTTCGCTTCGGTAGCCGGAACGCCGGGCTGACCGATTTGTGACCACGGCGTCGAAAGATTGGAATAAAAACCAAAATCGTCAGCGCTATAGTCATAGCGCCAGCCCCACTGATAGGCCGTGACCTTGATGGTGATATCCGGGTTACTGGTATCTTTCATGTCCAGTACTGTTTTGGTCGCAGGGATCGCCATCGCAATTAAAATAATGAACGGAATGATTGTCCATATTATTTCGATCAGCGTGCTCTCATGAAAATTTACGTCAGGCTTGGCACCCGTGGATTTCCGGAATTTGAAAATGGAATAAAACATCATCGCAAATACGATGATAAAAATTGCTGCACACACATATAAAATGTACATGTGCAGGCCATAGATTTGATGAGATATCGGGGTTACCGGTGGCAAAATATTTACGTCATAGTCCGCCCAAACGGACTTACTCGAAAAGAGCACAAAGATCATGAGCGACATTTGCGCTGCTAAACTTTTCGCCACTCTGACAATAAACAAACTGATGTTCAAAAATATTGAATTCATTGCTCTTTGCATTCTCGATTGCTGATTTATGAAACGCGATATTCTCGGACTTCTCGCGCTTGTTGCTGACATCATTTCCACTAGGCGCCCCTAGCCGTTGAGTTGGCTACATACCCTAGTGCGTTACACACCTGAATACCCGTGCCATCTGGGCTTCAAGCTCGCCCCGTTGCCGCGCGCTCATGAGTCCACCCACCACTACCGTATTTTTGCCATACATCAGCTGAATCTTACTCGGACCAAATTTAGTCCTGCCGCGACAAAAGCGCGCCCAATCTCTTACTCCTTCAAGCAATTCCATGTTTGGGCCATTCCGTCGTTCCCATTTAAAATCGCTTTTGGTTACAACAAGCGATTCATAATCCAAATCGTGCCTTCCTATTACGAAAAACGCCAGCCAGACTAAAAATACTTCCATACCTGCAAACGGCAAGATCATCCACGCACCCGCCAACGCTGCACCAGAAGCCACAATAAATACACTGGCTGCGATTAATGCCAACCAGACATGCCGCCCTCGTTTCGATAGCGAACGGTTTTGATAGGTCGCTATCGACAGTAAGGGGGGCTCTAAGGGTGCGACGTTGATCATGTCGAATTGACGGGCTGACCTGCTGATAGTTTCCGGTACCGTAAAAGCCTTTTCCAAAGATCTTTACATTCCCCGAGACCTGAAGTTTATCGCAGCGAGCTATCCCATGGCAAGAAATGCTGTCTGAATGCTGAACCTCACACCGCAATAAAATTTGTATTCACTTGAAGAGGAGATGTTTGAAGCAAGAACACAGAACTTTTAAGGGTAAAACGATTCCTTAGGCGCCGAAATCATACGCTCAACTGGCAAGACGGCGCGGTGCGTCTTCGTCTTCGGTCAGCTCCAGCGTGTCGTCTGCCTCATTCAATTTGCCTGGAATTGCGTATTGGTCTGATGCCCAAGCGCCAAGATCAATCATCTTGCAACGTTCGCTACAGAACGGGCGGTTAGGATTTGTCAAAATATAATCCACTCGCTGACCACATTGGGGGCAGCGTACTTTTGGCGTCGGCATAATTGAAAGCTAAATGTAAATCGAAATTAAAGATTGCAGTACGTAAGGCTGAACGCTACGTCTTGATCAAAAAGCTTTGTACGTTGCATGCTGCCCGGCATAATAAATCGAATATTCAGTGCATATTTATTTGCACTGATTTCCGGCACACAGGGTAGGTCTCGCTGCAACACCAAGCGCAGCATATGTGCAGCACGTTCCATTGGCATCTGCTGAAACACACCTTCATGGGCAACGAGCGGCACCGATTTTCCACTCTCTCGGAGTACTCTTAAAACGATTCGCAGGGCCGCGCCCATGGAGCTGAGCGGCTTAAGCCAGCCTTCAAGGTCAGCATGGCGCTCTGCATCCGGTCGATGCAGCCAATGGTGGTAGGACGGCAAATCAAACTCGCAGATTCCGCCTGGGATTGCAGCGCGCTGTTTGATTGTCATCAACCACTCATTTTCGCGCAAGTGCTGCCCAGATTTACCTGACGAGGCGAGCAAGTCGGCAAACGCGATTTCAATTTCAGCAACAACTTCATTTAATTTCTGCTCAGATATAGCAGGGTTATTGCGCAACGCTTCTAAAAAGAGGCGCTGGCGATCCAACTCCTGCAATAAGTCTGACTTTAAATCCCCACGGCTCGTAACCTCAAGGATTTCGAACATGCTCACAAGCGCCGTTTGATGATCAAGCTGAGAGTCCTGAGCGATGAAAAAGTCGACCCGATCAAACAAGTCTTCTAGACGCAGCATGGTGCGCACGCGTTCGCTTAAAGGATATTCGTAAGTGATCACAAGGACGTTTCCAGCATATCTCGAAATTGTGACCCATTGGACATGAGTTTACAAATCAGCATGATATTTATCGCCACCCGCCCAGCCTGCGCCCGCCGCAAGCGCAAGATACTTTGCATGTAGCAGCGCGACAGGCAGGGTTAAATCTTCAAGATCTTTGGTGTTTTCAATAACGTCATCAGCCAGCTGAAGCCTGAAAGGTCGGGGAATTTGTGCTGCAACAATTTCAGTGACTTCTAAGCCTGTCAATTGTGATCGCTGACGCACTCGATCGATTTGTAATGCAACAGGGCAATCAGCTACCAGTGTCCGTGAGAGCACGCTCCGATAACTCATGCCCTCAAATAGTAGCGGCACTTCCAAAATCACATAGGGCGCGCCTTCCGCTGCGGCCAAGACAACTCTACGCTGAGATTGTTGATGAATCATGGGATGAAGGATCGCTTCCAGCCTGCGCTTTACGTCGATATCAGCGAAAGCGAGTACACGCATAGCGGATCGATTGAGTGCTCCATCTAAACCAACAACTTCGCCGCCAAATTCGCGCGTAATCATCGGCATTGCCAGTCCATCGGACATAGTCAGAGACCGCGCGATAGCGTCTGCATCAATGGTCGCAGCACCCAGCCTCGAGAAACTCTGCGCCACCGTTGATTTCCCAGACCCTATTCCACCAGTAAGGCCGACCATGAAAATTTTTTGTGGAATGTTGTTGACAACATTGAAGTCAGCCACGGTCAGCGCACTAACCTGGCAATCGACCGAGATACCAGGCATTTAGCGGCGTACCCCAGACCATGGCAATGAGTCCGGCCGCAGCAAGGTAAGGACCAAAGGGCAGTTTCGCGCCCTTTTCCCGTCCGTACAGCACGATTCCCGCGACACCGACAATCGTGCCGACTAGTGCCGAGAGAAGAATTATCAGCGGCAGCATTTGCCAGCCAAGCCATGCACCCAGTGCTGCGAGCAGCTTAAAGTCGCCATAACCCATACCTTCTTTGCCGGTAATCAATTTGAAGCCCCAATACACCGACCAAAGCGACAAATAGCCGACGGCGGCACCAATGATTGAAGATTGAATTGTTGTATACGTACCGCCCAAGTTGATGAGTAGCCCCAGCCACAGAAGCGGCAGGGTAATGTCATCGGGAAGTAGAGTGGTATCTGCGTCAATGAAAGTGAGCGTGATCAACGCCCATAAATAAATAATCGCAAAAAATGCCTGCCACGAAACACCGAAATGCCACGCCAAACAGCCCGTTAGAACCCCTGTGAGCAGCTCAACTAGCGGGTAACGAATTCCAATAGGGGCTAGACATGCCGAGCACTTGCCGCGCAAAGCCAAGTAGCTGAGCAATGGAATATTCTCTAGCGCGCCAATTTTGTGGCCGCAGGACGGGCATGCAGAGCGCGGCACGACCAAGTTATAGCGTGGCGAAGTGTCCACATTCACATTGACTGATTGTTCGGGATGCAAGAACTCAACGCATTGGACGCGCCACTCAGCCTCCATCATTTTTGGCAGGCGATGAATAACCACATTCAGAAAACTGCCGACCACCAATCCGAAAACAGTGGCGGCGCCAATAAAAAACCACGGCAGATCTCTGAATGTGTCGAGTAACTCCATTTTTTATTTTTCTAGTGTGGATAAGTCGCGGTGCAAACGCATTTAACTGGGCTTGCATTCGCCGCGCGAATTAACAAGACAGCGATAGCACTAGCGACAACAACCACCAATTTAGCCGACGACCTGACCCATTTTAAAGATCGGCAAGTACATCGCAATCACCAAGCCACCAATTAGCCCGCCCAATACCACCATGATCATTGGCTCCATTAAACTCGCCATGGCGTCAACCGCATCATCAACTTCGCGCTCATAAAAATCTGCGACCTTTCCGAGCATGCTATCAAGCGCGCCAGATTCTTCACCAATTGCACACATTTGTAGCACCATGTTGGGAAACACCGCACTATTTTGCATAGCTACGGTGAGACTGGTTCCGGTACTAACATCTGCTTGAATTTTCTTGGTGGCGTTGTAATAAACGCGGTTACCCGCGGCACCTGCCACTGAATCGAGTGCCTCCACCAACGGCACACCCGCTGCAAACATAGTTGAGAGCGTGCGTGTCCAGCGCGCAATCGTCGCTTTTTGCAATACATCACCGACTACAGGAAGCTTGAGCGACAAGCGATCCATTGCAAATTGCATTTTTTCGCTGCGTTTCAAGCTGTTAAAAAACAGCCAAAAACCGCCGCCTAACCCGCCAAAAATGATGTACCAATAAGAAGTGAAAATATTGGACAGCTGCATTACAAATAACGTTGGTGCGGGCAGTGCTGCACCAAATCCGTCGAACAGAGATTTGAATTGTGGAATTACAAAAATCATGATGATGGCCACGACAATGAACGCCACTACGATAATTGAGACGGGATAAAACAATGCTTTTTTGATTTTGCCTTTGATGGCAAGAATTTTTTCCTGGTAAGTTGCCAATCGATCCAGCAATGTATCCAGAATACCGGCCTGCTCGCCCGCACCGACCAAGTTGCAATAAAGCGAATCGAAGTAGAGCGGGTATTTACGGAATGATTGGGCCAGACTGCTGCCGGTTTCGACCTCAGACTTGATG
>JBBRFJ010000002.1:0-60729 GCA_038224475.1 Burkholderiales bacterium | reverse complement strand
TCACGCAAGCCGTAAAAAAGCCCGGTCAACCGGGCTTTTTTATTTTGCGTGATTGATGAGCGGTCACCAAACCCGGCAAGGCTTGGCGGCGACCATTGGCTGCCCCGGTTTGCATGAAAACGCCTTTGCGAAATCGGGCATGTTTACCACCAATCCGTTGACGCGGTATTTGCCCGGCGAATGCGGATCGGTTAGCGCTTTCACCCGCATATTTTCAGGGCGGTCAATTTCACAGGCCCATTGTGCATAGCCAACAAAGAAGCGCTGCTCCGGCGTCATGCCGTCGCGCGATTCTGCGGGCACTTTGGCGATCTCGGTTTTCCACGCCATCCAGCCCAGAATCAACCCGCCGAGGTCAGCCACGTCTTCGCCGAGCGTCAATTTGCTGTTGATTTTGATGTCGACAACGATCGTGTATTGCGCATATTGGTCGACGATACACTGGGCGCGGTCGGTAAATTCTTTCGCATCTTTCTTCGTCCACCAGTCCTTCAGATTGCCTTTCGCATCAAATTGGCGTCCCTCATCATCAAAGCCGTGGGTCAATTCGTGGCCGATGGTGCCGCCGGTGTTGCCATAGTTCGGCGCGTCGTCCATTTTCGGGTCATAGAGCGGCGGCTGCAAAATACCGGCCGGGAAATTGATGTCGTTCATCTGCGCGTTGTAATACGCGTTCACCGTCGGCGGTGTCATGCCCCATTCCGCGCGGTCCAGCGGCCTGCCGATTTTAGCCAGCTGGCGGCGTGATTCAAACTTGTTTCCGCGTTCCACATTGCCCAGAAAATCATCGCGCTTCACATCGAACGCACTGTAGTCGCGCCATGTATCGGGATAGCCCATTTTATTAACAACCGAGCGCAGCTTCTCTTGCGCTTTCGCCTTGGTCGCGGCGCTCATCCACGTCAGCGATTTGATGTCGGCCGCCATCGCGGTCTCAATCTGTTGGGTCATGCGCAGGGTTTTTTCTTTCAACGCCGGGCTGAACGCGCGGCTTACAAACTCCTGACCCAATGCTTCGCCGAGCTGGCCATCGACCAGCGCGACACAACGTTTCCAACGCGGTTTTTGCTCGGGCACGCCGCGCAGCGTTTTGCTAAAAAATGCAAAATTTTCATTCACGAATGCGCTTGATAAATAAGGCGACATCGAACACGCAACATGCCAGCGCAAATAGGTTTTGATGTCATCGAGGCTCAGCGCTTTAATCTGCTGGTTAAACGCTTGGTAAAACTTAGGCTCGGTGACGTTGAAGGTGTTTAGTTTTTTGAGGCCCACTGTTGTCAGGTAAGCGTCCCAATCAAAACCGGGTGTGAGCGATTGCAAGCCTTTGGCATTCATCTTGTGGAACAGCTTGTACGGATCGCGCTTATCGACGCGCGTGAGCGTCGCCTTCGCGAGGGAAATCTCAATTGCGATCACCCGTTCAGCCGATTTTTTGGCGGTGTCCGGGTTCTCCCCCAACAGCACAAACATCTGCGCAACGTGTGCTAAATACTGGTCGCGAATTGTTTTCGATTTGACGTCATCTTTCAGGTAGTAATCACGATCCGGCAAGCCGAGCCCGCCCGAACTTGCAAACGCAATCACGCGTGATGAATCGGCAAAATCCTGGTTCGATCCAAAGCCGAAAAACAGCCCGTCGTCGGCAGTAACTGAATGCAGACTCGCCAGCAGCTTCGGCAATTCCGCCTTGGATTGCATGGCATTGATCTGCGCCAGATACGGCTGCAGCGGGCTTGCAGCGCGCTTCTCCACGCTGGCCTCATCCATGCAGGCCGCAAAATAATCGCCAGATTTTTGCTGCGCCGCAGTGCGCGATGCCGTCGGGGCACCCGCTGAATTCGCGGCAAGGCTTTCCAAGATGCCCCACAGAAAACGTTGGTTGTCTTCCGCCAGTTTCCGATAAACATCCCACTTGGCTTGATCTGCCGGAATTGGATTATTTTTTATCCAGCCGCCGCAGGTGTACTGATAAAAATCGACGCAAGGGTCCGCTGTTTTATCCATCGCCGTGACGTCGAGGCCGGGCGTGTAGGGCAGGGAAGTGAGTGGTTTGTCGGTAGGCTTTGCGACAGGTGCTGTGGCGGGCGCCGCGGTCTGAGCAGACGCTAACATCGACACGCTTGCTAAGAGCGTAGAAACAAGCGCTGGTCGCAAGGCGCTGACGATCAGGCGCATCGAGAATCGAGAATGGTTTGGCATGACGGGCTCCAAAAACAGCATGAAATGGGCGACTTCGATGAGAAGTTTTGAATGCAGGAGCGCAGTATACAGCCGCAGCGTTCTATCAACACCAATCCACGCGGGCAACGCGGGGCATTTATGCGCCAGAACGCCCGCTGATATTAGGGTTTGAAGTCTCCGCCTATTTTTTAAAGCGGTGGTTTATTTGAATTCGAATAGCATTTCCTTGCGCGCAAACACCGCTTTTCCTTTGACCTTCGGCACGTCAAACAACCACCGTGGCAGCACCGTAGCTACCGACCATGCTAGGTCCATATTGGTCGCCGAGACGATGCGCGGAAGCTGTACGCCGCCTTCGCGGTCGATGATGAATTCGATTTGCACGGTGTCGACCTCATTCGTGTCGGGCGAGGGCTTTCGTGGGTCAGCGGCTTCGGGTTGATAGAGCGCTTTTGGGCTTGAATCGAGGGACTTCAGCTCGTAAATTTCCTCAGGGTTAGATCTCAACCGGTAAAGCGCTTCCTTGGTCTCATCGCTAATGCCGTTGTCCCGTTCATTAAGCTCAAAGCCCCTTTCAAAGCGGAAGCTGACCCCAATTGCTCGGCCCGCTTTGATCGCTGGTGCGAATGTCCAATTCTCAAACATGGCTTTGGTCGCAGCACCAAATTCTGGGTGTGTCGCCTCTAGTATGGTAACGCCCTTTACCGCGCCAAGTGAATCCAGTTCGACAGTGACTTGTGCGCTACCGGTTACGCTGCGCATCAACAGTTCACGCGGGTAAACAGGTAGCGAAACGATACTGATCTGGGGCGGGAAATCGTATTGCGCATCAGCTGCGGCGCGCGTATTCACCGCTGGAAAGCGAAACGCTGCAGGTACGTCGGGACGCGTTGGCACAGCGGAAGCCAATCTGAACGAGTACGGTGTGCGGACCGCGATAGGGATTGCGATGCGGTTTGATGTTGCGGGTGAGAAGCGAACCGACGTGGAGCTCTTGACAACCGCGAGTTCAAAAGCAGGGTGAATTGACTTCGCGATCGTGATGTCCTTCAATGCACCGTCCGTATCGATGATGCCATCAATCAGCACGCTACCGGTAAGGTTCCATGTGCGCATTTTCTTTGGGTATGCAATGTTGCCCATACTCACCGTTTTTGCTGGCTCATACGGCTGTACAGCGCTTATGCCACTGTCGGTCGCTAACGTCAGCCTTTCGTATCGCGCTGCAGCTGTCTTGTCACCGATGCGCCGATTTAGCGCACCCAGCGATTTATAAATGGCCGAAGATTCGGTGCTGAGGCCAGGGTTGAAAGGACCGCGCGCAATCTTTAGTGCTTGCTCGAGATATGGCAGTGCATTTTTATCTTCCTTCAGCGAAATAAAAATGTCGGCAATTCGTTGCAGGCTGTCGTACTGCGCAAATAAGTTGCCGGCGGTTATCGACAGCCGCTTCTTCATTAGCTCCAAAGCATCCCGATTTTTATGCATGCTCATCAGCACGATTGACTGGTCAAGCAAAGCCTCGCTCACTTGGTCTTCGTCGTCCGTACCGGCCGCACGATCTTGATTGCCTTTGAAGAACGCGAAGGCTTCAGCGCCGCTGCTGAACTTTGTCGGTGCAAATTTTTTGGCATCAAAATCCGCATTGGTCGCAGCATCAATGGACTGTGAAACGCGAACAAACCAATTATTTCGCGAGCCGTCAGACTCTAACGGCATGTCAGCAATAGTGAGCGCCGAAGAGAGCTCGATACTCGCCTTGCCGCGTAGTGCTTTGATTTCCGCAGCCTGATTGGGCAGGGTTTGGATACGCAGTTTTGCGTCATGCGCTGCGGCTCTTAGCTTACCCGCACTAATTTGAAAAAAGCCGAGTGGTTTGGTGATCTCAAATTCTGCAGTGCCGCTATTGAGCACGTATCGTTCGCCAGCATGGTGAACCGCCCACGCGGTGACGTGGCTGTTGCCTTCAATTCGGATGTTGCTGCCGTTCAAAGATCGCAGGAGTAGTACCGTATCCGGCGGCGTTTGGATCGAACTATCGTTTACCGGATCGTTGATAGCGAAGGTTTTGAAAGTGCGCGGAGTCGCCGTCGATAGAAGCTTGATGTCATTTCCCTTGTTGGTGACGCTCGGAGCCATGGATGAATCGTCGCTAATATTGTTAGGTGAAGTGGCGCGAAAATCGGCCCCAATGCCGGCTGTACTAGTGACTTTTTTCCCCTCCACCTCAATACCAACAACGGTAAATCGTGGTGGATCAGATTCATTGACTTGCGAAAACGAGAAGCGTGGAAATAACAATGTGGCGCAGACCAGCCACCTGCAAAATCCAGCCTGGATGTTGAATGCCGTATATGTGCCCGCTGTCAGTATTCGCATTGGTGACCCCTCATTAGCTGTTGAGTTACTACGTTATTATCCGTACGCATGTTAGCAAATTTAATGTGACGTAGGACTTGACCTGCATTTTTTTGCATAACCACACCAACGACGACGAGATATGGCTATTTGCAATATCGTGTTGGAAGGGATATCGAAGCGGCAGTGCTCTGTCATAATTCGCGCCATTCTTCCCATCCGCGGCTCATTTGCACTGCAGCCGGTTTCCGCTCTAAAGCGCGGGAATCGCCGCCTTACAGTTACCCCAAAGGTAAAAAAAACATGGCAATTCAAAATTTGAGCGACGAGCAAATCAGGTCGTGGACCCGTTCTCAAAAAGATGAATGGTGGTTTAAAAATGTGTTTCGCGGGGACATGGCGCAACTGTCACTGCGCGCGGCGCTGACCGGTTTTTTACTCGGCGGTGTGCTCTCGGCAACTGCGCTTTATATCGTCGGCAAAACCGGTATTACCATCGGCGTCGGATTGACGGCGGTGATTCTATCGTTTGCGATTTTTCGCGCGATGCACAGCACCGGGCAGGTGGCGGATTACACGATTCTAGAAAACAACTCCACGCAATCGATCGCCACCGCAGCAGGCTATATGGTAATGCCGCTGGGTTCGCCGCTGGCGGCTTATATGCTGGTGACGGGCCAGATTATTCCGTGGTGGCAGATGATGATCTGGATGATAGTGTGCTCGATCTTGGGCGTGCTGGTTGCGTTTCCGATGAAGCGACGCTTCATCAACGAAGATCAATTGCCATTTCCGGAAGGTCGCGCCTGCGGCGTGGTGCTTGATGCGCTGTATACAGGTAGCGCAGCCACCGGCGTGTACAAGGCGCGGCTACTGGCCTATGTGGGAATCACAGCGGCGCTATATCAAATGATCATCAGCGATGGCTGGATGAAGCTGATTCAAATCAAAATCTTGATGCTTGATAAATGGCTTGGTCTTAAAGAGGCTTGGCATCTCCAGGAACGCCTCGACACGTATTACTACACCGCTGCCGCGAAAATGAATTTATGGATACCGAATATTCTCGGCACCGACATTCGTCAGCTTGGCCTGCGGTTTACCCTCGATGCGGCGATGTTGGGAGTCGGCGGGCTGATGGGTATCAAGGTCGCCACCAGCGTCATATTGGGCGCATTTATTAATTTCGTAATTTTGGCGCCACTGATGATTCAGGCGGGCGAAATTGCGCCGCGTATTTCGCCCAGCGGTGCGGTAATCGCGATTTCGCGAAACGAGATTGTCAACCAGTGGTCGCTGTGGTGGGGCGTGACGATGATGGTGGTCGGCTCGATTGTGAGTTTGTTCGCGCGGCCGGAGATTTTTACCAAAGCGTTTAAAACTCTTGGCTTTGGCAAATCAGCAAACGATAAAACGTTAGAAACCAACCGCGGCCAAGATTTGTTGCGCGATATTGAGGTGCCGCTGTGGGTGTCCTATATCGGCATACCGGTGTTCAGTGCCATCGCAGCTTGGATTACCCACGAATTTTTTAATGTGCCGTGGCTGCTGTCGTTTATCTCGCTGCCGTTGATTTTTTTGCTCACCATCATCTGTGCAAATTCAATGGCGCTGACCTCGTGGACGCCCACCGGATCGCTCTCCAAAATCACCCAATTTACGATGGGCGCGATTGATCGTGTGAACCCTGCGAGTAATCTGATTCCGGCCGGTATGACGGCTGAGATTGCATCCAATGCCTCGAACCTGCTATCCGATATCAAGCCGGGCTACATGCTCGGTGCGAAGCCCCGGCAACAAGCCATCGGCCATGTGATCGGCATTATTGCGGGCGCATTGGCAGCGGTGCCGTTGTTCTTCTTGTTGTTTTTACCGCCCGATGCCAACGGCGTCAGGTCTGCCTCCACCATCGTCTCTGAGCAATTCGCAATGCCCGGCGCGATGCAATGGAAAGGGGTGGCCGAAATTATTGCAAAAGGATTATCGAGCCTGCCGACTTCCGCCATCATCTCCATGATCGTCGCGGCGATCGCAGCCGCGGGCATCGAGATCGCGCGCATTGCCACCAAACAACGTTTCCCCCTATCGGCCGTGTCCATCGGTCTCGGCGTCATCCTCCCGCCAGAATCCTGCTTTATGATGTGGGTCGGTGCAATGATTTTTTGGTGGATGGGCCGCGCCAATAAAACGCTCGGCAGCAAAGGTCACGATTTCTGGGTCGAGGGCTGTGAGCCGATTTGTGCGGGCCTAATTTCAGGTGCGGCGCTGATGGGGATTGGGAACGCGATTATTAATGTGTTGATGTGAAAGATGAGTTTGATGATGCGGCGTCGCGTGATTTACAGGTTTGACGCAGTCAGCGTTAGCGGCGCGTCGTTAACGAACTCAAAAATGAAAGAAACCGCTTGAAAAATCCGGCTACACTGTTAGCTCAATTCAACTAAGGAGTCTACTTTGAAGATTATTACTTCCCTTGTGTTCATTAGTTCCCTATCCATTTTGTTTCTGTCGGGTTGCGCAACGAATACAGACTCCGGCCAGCCTGCGTATGTTGGCGCGAAAGAAACCGTTACCGGCAGCCGTGTGCCGCGACGAGAGGCCAGCGCGCTGGGCGTTAAAACAGTATCGCAGGCCGAGGTGTCGCTGTTGCAAATTAGTGGTATGTCCAGCAACGGCAGCCCGGCCGGCCAGTAAGTTTTTCGGCATTGTTTGAGAATCCCCGAAAAGTCGGGGATTTTTTTTGGCGACGCGGTGACCGCAGTGGTGAAAGTAGTTTTTTAGTTGTGGGGCTTTGGCTGATATATTTATTTTATTGAACGCGTTTATGGCATCGTAAATCTCCGTTTTCGTAGTACGTGTTTAGCTAAACGGTTTCAGCCAACATCGCCGGTTCTCACGCGAGTTCGTACTAAACGTCGGCCGCATTTTCCCGGACATTTTTCGCTACACTTTTTTTTGAAGGTTAACCATGATGGAACTTCTCGCGAATCCACAAGCTTGGATTGCATTTGCCACCTTGACCGCGCTGGAGCTGGTGCTCGGCATCGACAACATTATTTTCATTTCGATCCTGGTCGATAAGCTACCAAAAGAAAAGCGTGAATTTGCGCGCCGGGTCGGCTTGTTTATGGCGATGTTTATGCGGATTGGATTGCTCATGGTGTTGGCGTGGATCGTCGGTTTGGTGACGCCATTGTTTAGTTTGTTGGGTAAGGAAATATCGGGCCGCGATTTAATTCTAATTTTGGGTGGTTTGTTTTTAATCTGGAAAAGCACTAGCGAAATCCATCAGTCACTTGAGGGCGAAGAGGCGCATGCGTCTGGCAAAGCCGCGGCCACTTTTACCGCGGTCATTTTGCAGATCATGGTGGTCGACCTGGTGTTTTCGCTCGATTCAATCATCACCGCCGTTGGCATGGTGGACGACGTAAAAATCATGATCGCGGCAGTGGTTGCATCGGTTGGGCTGATGATGCTGTTTGCGGGGCCAATCGGTCGTTTTGTATCCGATCACCCGACGATCAAGATGCTCGCCCTTTCATTTTTGGTCGTGGTGGGCGTGGTGTTGATGGCGGAAGGTTTCGATCATCATGTGCCGAAAGGGTATGTGTATTTTGCGATGGCATTCTCGCTTGGCGTCGAGGTGCTCAACATCCGTATGCGCAAGCGCGCGCACGACAAAGTGAAGCTGCGCGAGCAGAATATTCCGGGCGATTAATGCCCGGCTCGCTCTATTGCACCGTTCGTCATAACTTATGAACGCGTTAAGCGCGCTCACCCGTCGCCAGCGTGCCGCACGCATCGCCGCAATTGTGGGCGCGCTCATCGTGGTGGTCTTGATGATTTGGCTGATCGCGGGTGGTCGTTTTGGCTCGTTTTCCTCGCGCGGAATGATGGCTGAATTGCCGCAGTCGGCCACAAGCGCTGAGGCGAATGCCGGGACGCGAAAGCCTCAACAAGGATCAGAAAATAGCGGTACGACAAGTGCAAAGGCAGGCAAAGCCAGCCGCACGCCAACAGTAATTGGTGACGTGTTCGAAGCTTTTGGCAAGCCCGCTGACGTTGAAGTTTGTGGGTTTGGGGTGCAGCATGTTGAAGAATATCCGATGGGCATTTCCCTGCCGCCCGTCACGTCGGAAAACGCCACGCTGAATGCTGCCGCACGTGATTTAGCGAACAGTAAAATTGATGCTGATCGAGCGTTGGGACTTTACCTGCGAGCTAAATTGGCGGGCGACGCGGCCATGGAGCGCATGCAAATTCAGGAGCCCGGCTGCGGCCAGGTCGCAACACCAGGCTCGGGAACGCCAGATAACCCGCCATGTTCAGCAAAGCTGATTGCCGAGCAGCAGGCCGCTCGTATTAGCGCAGGCAAGCCATTGATTGAAATGGCGCTGGCAACGCGTGACCCGAGCGTTTACGCAACCGCTTTTTATTTTTGCTCGGATAGATTTAGCGCCAAAGCAGAAACGCGTGGTGCATGCAGCGCTATTTCTGCCGAGGGTTGGGCGAGGATCGACCCTCAAAATTTGTATCCCGCGTTGCTGGTGCGCAATCCCGGGCCGTTCAAGGACGGAAGTTATAAATCGCCTGCTAAAGAGCCGATTGACGATTCTCCATTGCCGACGGCGATGTTCGATGCACGTACTCCCCGGCTGGACCGCGTGATGACAAACGACAGTTTTAAGCAGGAGCCGATTTATATGCAGGCGGCGATTACCCAATCGCTGATGGGGGACTCGAGCATGTCTGGTTTCAGGTATGTCTCAAGCGCGCTGAACTATTGCCGGCCGGCGGAAGTCGCCCGGTCGTCGCGATCACAAATCTGTACTGACGTTGCTAATCTTTTTGGGCAGCAAGGAAAGTCTTTTATCGACGTCGCGATTGCGCTGAAGATGGGGGAACAGGGGTTGCTTTCCGATGCACAGATAGCAAAACTCAAAGCCGAGAAAGGGGCGTATGAGGAACTTATCGGAAAACTTGTAGATGGCGGTTCCGGCTACTCCTGTGAAGGAATGGCAAAGTCTGTGGATTACGCTGTTAAGTGGTTCGCCCAAGGTGATAGAGCGATGATAGCGGACACGCTGAATACCAAGCAGAATTCCGGATTAAAAGCGAAACCCTAGTATCCGCGAGCGCTTCCAAGCAATAAACCGTCAAAAGGCGCGCCGATACTAGGCCTCGCTTTTCAAGCTCAGCGCACCGCGCCCTAGTTCAATCACGCGCCCACTGACAAAAATTTGTTTGTTCGCGTCTACGGTCAGCCCGAGATGACAAGGCCGATTCACCGACGCACCTTGCTCAATTTGAAACGTTACCGGCAGCGCGCGGTTGGTACCAATCATCCAGCCGCCTAGATTCGCGGTGGCGGAGCCGGTGCCGGGATCTTCCACGACGCTGCCATGCTTTAAGAAGAAAAATCGCGAGAGCAGTTTTTGCGCTTGGGTGGGATTGCTTTGCGTGTCACTTTCCTGTGGACCGTTGACAGCAAAAACATACGCCATTGATCGCCCCACATCGCTCGATACTGCCGCCAATAAATCCGCTTTGGGCAGCACCCGCGTCACCGCGTCAGCGCTTGCGAGTGGCACGATCAATTGCTCGCTGCCGGTATTGACCCAGCGTGCGCCGTCTAGCACATCGGCGATGGGTAGCGACAACATCGCGACGATTTCTGCCCGCGATAACGTGCAATCACGGAAGGTAGGGGCGTTGGCGCTGAGGGTCCAACGGTCGTTGATTGCGTTAACCGGGATCACACCTGCCTTCATTTCCAACGTGATTGCATCGCCGGCTGAACACAAATCACGCACCACTTGGGCGCTGCCGAGAGTAGGGTGACCGGCAAACGCCATTTCAAAAGTAGGCGTGAAAATCCTCACCTGCGCGGTCGCGTTTGACGACGGCAAGATAAATGTTGTTTCGGATAAATTAAATTGCAACGCAATCGCCTGCATCGTGTCTGAGCTCAGTCCACGGGCGTCTTCAAACACGCAGAGCGGATTGCCGCCGAAGGTGGATTCGGCGAAAACGTTGACGATTCGGTAATGATATTGAGTCATGTGTGAAACCAATGTGGGTTGATCATCGTAGAATTGTAAGGTGTTTGGGTTCCATCAGACTTACCTGCTGCCCATGTGTTTCAAATTCAGTTGTTTGTTTCGATCAAGGAGAAAGTCGTGTTCAAGATTCGTTCGTTGTTGATTGCCGCCGTGATGGCGTTACCGTTGATGGTGGGTGCTCAGACGCCTGCCACCGCCAAAGCCACGTTTGCGGGTGGTTGTTTCTGGTGTATGGAAGGCCCGTTTGATGCTGTTGAAGGCGTGATTTCGACCACGTCTGGCTATATCGGAGGCAAAACGAAAAGCCCGACTTATAAAGAGGTGTCATCTGGCTCCACGGGTCATACCGAGGCCGTGCAGGTGGTGTACGACCCGAAAAAAGTAAGCTATGACAAGTTGCTGTATGTCTTCTGGCGCAATATTGATCCCACCACCAAAGACCGTCAATTTTGCGATGTCGGCACACAGTACCGTACCGGGATTTTTTATCACGATGATGCGCAGAAAAAATCAGCCGAAGAATCCAAAGCGGCACTCGTAAAAGCCAAGCCGTTCCCCGGGGATTTTGTGACTGAAATTACCGCAGCGGGTGACTTCACGCCTGCCGAGGAATACCATCAGGACTACTACAAGAAAAACCCCACGCAATATCGTTTTTACCGCGCCGGTTGTGGTCGCGATGCGAAACTAAAACAATTGTGGGGCGCTGAAGCCGGTGGCGGGAAGCATTAATCGTCACGAGTGAAACAGTGAGCATTCGCGAGGCCAACCCCTATATTAGGGGCGGCGTCGCGAGCAATATTGGCTCAAACGGCATGCTGTAAAGGTGCTTATTGAAGTCAGCATGATTGTTACTTAGGTTTGTGCGGTTGTCTAAATTTAGAGTCGCGTTTGCATTTCAACTTGCAGCGGCTGTACTAAACAATAATTGCGCATGCGTATTTTTCAATATCCAGCCCGCGCTTTCCTCCGCGTCCAGTCGTGGTTGCATGCAAATTACCTCTCGCCGCCGATTGTGATCCAACGCATAAGTTGTCGCTGGCGGCATCACGCCCGAAATCGCAACCGCGCCGGATTTCATAAATTTTTCGGAGCTGCTCATCGCATCCGACTGACATCAGGTGATGAGCGCACATGAGATACTGTTCATCGATCAAATAGGAGCGATTCCATGAGTCAAATGATAAGTTTTAAGCGTCCCGACGGCACTGCGGCTTCAGGTTATCTCGCGGTCGCTGGGGCCGATAAGCCCTCGGTGGTGGTGATTCAGGAATGGTGGGGTTTGAATGATCATATTTGCGCGGTGGCAGATCGCTTTGCCGCCGCTGGTTATAACGCGTTTGCACCGGATCTTTACGCAGGCCGTATCGCCAAAGACGCCGATGAGGCGAGCCATCTTATGACCGGCCTTGATTTCCCCGGCGCGACGCATCAGGATATTCGCGGTGCAGTGGAGCACTTGCACGGCATCGGCGGTAAGGTGGGTGTAATTGGATTTTGCATGGGCGGCGCGCTGACGATTGCAACGGCGGTGCACGTGCCGGGCGTGTCGGCGGCGGTATGTTTCTATGGCATTCCACCCGCCGGATTTGCGTCCCCTGCCGATATTAATATTCCGTTTCAAGGACATTTTGCGAACACCGACGACTGGTGTACACCTGCGGCTGTGGATGCGCTTGAACTCGCGATGAAGGGAAAAAAACCTGCGCCCGAAATCTACCGCTATGATGCACAGCACGCGTTTTTTAATAATGCTCGTCCCGACGTTTATGATGCAAATGCCGCGCAGTTGGCATGGGAGCGTTCCTCCGCATTTTTCGCCAGCAATTTAGTCAAGTAAGCGCTACTCGCTCAATTTAGACCGAACCTACTCATCAAAGCGGCTGCAAGCCGCGTTCTACATTCCGCCTTACACCCGCTTTGATGACATCCCGTAAATAGCATGCCCATTACGTCACTAGACGCCATTTCACACAGCATCCAACTTGCGGTCGCGCCGGTATTTATGCTCACCGCAATCGCGGCATTGTTGGGTGCGCTTGCCACCCGGCTGGCGCGCATTATTGATCGCGCGCGAACGCTAGAAGATCGTCTGGAAGCAGACTTGATAAAGCATGAGGCCGAGATTTATGTCGAGCTCAAACTCTTGCGTCAACGTGGCCGCATCGTCAATAGCTCGATGATTTTGCTCACGTTGTCCGCGACACTTATTGGTGCCACCGTGATCGCGCTGTTCCTCGTCGAAACGATAGCACTACGCTCAAGCGTGGTCGTGCCGTGGACATTTTTAGGTGGCGTCGTCATGTTTGTGTGCGCATTGCTTTGCTTTCTGGGCGAGACGCTGCTCGCGGGCAAAGCGCTGGATTTTGGCAAGCGGGGCAGGCTACGGTAGCGGTGTTTGGCGCATAAATGCCCGAAACGGCAAGCCGGGTGAGGACTTTGATTTTCTGATTCCGCTTGGGCGGGTTTTCATCTGCAAAATCTAGGTCCATTACTTTGATGCTCCCGCCCTATGCAAATGAAAAACGGCAAAGATTTTCATCTTCGCCGTTTTTTATCTCTACCGCTTAGTTTTGCGGGTTTGAAGCGGTCAAGCTTTGTTTAAATCTTCCACTTGTATGGGCAATTTGCGGATGCGTTTTCCCGTCGCATTGAAGACCGCATTCGCCACGCTGGGCCCGGTGGTGGCGGTGATGGGTTCGCCGATGCCGCCGGGTTTTTCAGAGGACGCCACCAGATGGACATCCACTTTTGGCATGTCGCTCATGCGCAGCACCGGGTAGTTGTGAAAATTGGATTGTTCCACTTGCCCGTCTTTGAACGTTATTTTTGAAAGCAGTGCGGCGGACAAGCCGAACACCACGCTGGATTCAATCTGCGCTTTGACGATATCCGGATTCACCATCATGCCGCAATCGACGGCGACCGTCATGCGGTGGATTTTCGGCGTGCCTTTGACCACCGATATTTCAGCCACCTGTGCGACATAGGTTCCGTAGCCTTCCATGATCGCGATGCCCTGGAAGCGCCCGTTGCCGAGCTTGCCGCCCGATTTATAACCTGCTTTGTCGGTGGCGATTTTCAGGACATTGCGATAACGCGCATTCTCGGCCCCGTCGAGTAACGACATGCGGAATTCCAGCGGGTCTTTGTTCGCCGCCAATGCCATTTCGTCGGTAAAACTTTCATTGGCGAAGGCGTTCATTGCATGCGACACCGAGCGCCAATAGCCGACACGGACGCCGGTGTCGTGAATGCTCGTCTCTACCGTCATGTTGGCAACGTTGTAAGGCGTAATCGCAGCTTCGGTCATGAACGGATCGAGTCCGTCTTTGACGACCGGCGGGAACAAACGTGCCGTCACCGATTGTGAGGTGACGCGGAATTTCATGCCGACAGGTTTGCCGGCTGCGTCCAGACCCGCGGATAAAGTATTCAGGCTGACGGGACGATAACAATCGTGCGCCATATCGTCTTCGCGCGTCCAGATAAGCTTGACGGGTTTGCCGACCGCTTTGGAAATTTGCACCGCTTGAACAATGAAATCGACATCAATCCGGCGACCAAATCCACCGCCCAAAAAGGTAGTATGGACATTGACTTTGTCCTTCGGAAAACCCGTAATTTGCATGGCCACACCTTCCGCTAATTGCGGAAATTGAGTGGGGCCATAAAGATCGCAGCCATCGCTTCTGACGTCAGCCGTAAAATTCATGGGCTCCATGGTGGCATGGGCGAGAAACGGCAATTCATAACTGGCTTCGATTTTTTTCGCCGCGCCAGCGATCGCTTTTTCGGCGTCGCCGGTTTTCTTGACCGAGGCAGCGGGCTTGCCGAGCGTGTCTTTCAAGCCTTGCGAAATGGATGCAGTTGAGAGTGTCGCTCCGGCGCCGTGGTCCCAAGTAATGTTCAGGGCATCACGCGCGGTTTTTGCTTGCCAAAAACTGTCCGCGACCACAGCTACGCCGTCATCAATTTTGACCACCGCTTTAACGCCGGGCATCGATTTGGCTTTGGTGTCATCGACGGTCAGCGGCTTGCCGCCGAGCACGGGGCATTGTGCGAGCGAGGCGATCAACATGCCGGGCAGTTCAACATCCAGCCCGAATTGGGCTTTGCCGGTGACCTTGGCGGGCGTATCCAAACGCTTCATGGGTTTGCCAACGATCTTGAATGCTTTCGGTTCTTTCAGCACCGGATTTTTCGGCATCGGCAGACCGGCCGCTTTTTCTGCAAGTTGGCCGTATGACAATTTTCTACCGTCTTTGGCGATCACCCGGCCCATCTCAGCGCGGCAATCACTTTCAGGAATTTTCCATTCCGTTGCCGCCGCAGAAACCAGCATCATGCGCGCCTGAGCGCCGGCCAGGCGCAAGCCCTCCCAAGCGTCACGCACGCTGGTTGAGCCGCCGGTGAGTTGGCCGCCTAATAGCGCATTGATATAAACCGGATTAGCGGGCGCGAGCTCAACATTGATGGCATTGAAATCGACTTCCAGTTCCTCAGCAACCAGCATGGGCATTGACGTATACGTGCCTTGACCCATTTCGACGCGATGACAAATAATCGTGATCTTATTGTCCGAGCCGATTTTCACCCACGCGTTTGGCTGGGACGTTTTGATCGCTGTGCCCGCGACGGCTTTGGCTGAAGCAGGGGCGGATACCGTCACGCCGATGACCAGCCCACCAAATACGCTTGAGGAAAGTGCGGCACTGGACTGTAAAAACTGGCGGCGGCTAGGATTTTTGACGATCGCTTTCATCTCAGACCTCGCTCTTCTGGGCAACGGTTTGCCCGGCGGCCTGATGGATGGCCGCACGGACGCGTTGATAAGTTCCGCAGCGACATACATTGCCGCTCATGGCCGCATCAATATCCGCATCACTTGGTTTTTTATTCTTGCTCAACAGCGCAACCGCCGACATGATTTGTCCTGACTGGCAATAGCCACATTGGGGCACGTCGAGTGCAATCCAAGCTTTTTGCACGGGATGCAAACCTTTGGCCGAGATGCCCTCAATAGTCGTAATATTCTTTCCCGCGCAGGCCGACAGCGGCGTGGAACACGAACGGATGGGTTCGCCGTTCATGTGCACGGTGCATGCGCCGCAGAGGGCCATGCCGCAGCCGTACTTGGTGCCGTTCAGTTTTAAATGATCACGTAAGGCCCACAATAACGGCGTATCGGCTGTAGCGTCGATGGAAACGGCTTTGCCGTTGACGTTTAGTTTTGTCACGATGAATGCCTTTCGTTAATGGCGTTCGAATTTGGGCAAAATAGCCGACGACAAAGACGGGTAAATAAAACGCTTTAATAAACTGGTAATGCAAACTTGTGATGCGCCAGACGACAGATATAGACTGATCTTGTGGTTGTCAGAATGTTGCTTTGTGAGCGTCGCGATTTTTTTGAAAACAGCGACGCTGACATTACGCTGAAGGCCAGAAAATGTCATGTTGCAATGCACAATGGATGAGCAACCGGGTCAAGATGAGTTGATGGCGTTTTTAGTTGCGCTGGCAGTGTGCACACCAATATAAGCCTCGCCCGGAAACATTAATCCGCTCAATGGCACCGCCACAAACGTAACATTTTTCGTGGTCGCGATCAAACACCCAATGACGATACCGGCCAAACGGTAATCCCTGTTTTTTGAGCTTGCGCGCAAGGTTCAAGTCGTTGGTTATCCCGTGCGTTTTGTACGATTGATGCGTTAATTCAAAAGCCGCCGCGGCAAGCTTGCGGCGCTGCGCGGTGTTTAGATCGACAAGTCGCGAATGTGGATGGATGCGCGAGACAAACAAAATATCGCTGCGCAAATAATTGCCAATTCCGGCCAGAAACCCCTGATCCAAAAGCAGTGCGGCCAGGCTTTTGCGGGCGAAGCGGGGATCATTTACTTGCGCCAATACATCGACCAGGCCGGTGGATTCCGCCAGTAATTCCACGCCAAGCTTGGCGATGTAGGGATGATGAGCGACGCGTCCTACGGGCCACACCGAAATGTCAGATGCGCTGTAAAGCACCGCAACCGAATCATCGGTATGGATTGCCAGACGTACCTGCAAACCAGGTTGCGGTGCCTGACCGCGTGCGAGTATCCGCCATTGGCCATAAAGCTGGTTGTGGCTATAAATAGTCTGTCCATGACTAAAGTGCGTCAGCATCGCTTTTCCACGTGGCTCGATCCCGGAGATGACCTGGGTGCGCATGGCCGGCGCGTGCCCGGCGAGCTGGGGAAAAGCAAATTCAACCAGCCACACCCGCTTACCGAGAAGTGCGGCAGAAAGCTCGTCTGCGGAGCACTTTATTTCAGGGCCTTCAGGCATCTTCAGCCGCTATCGTTATTTATTTTTATTTGTAGATAGTTATTTGTTGCGGCTGCGCAGCCACGCTTTTACTTCGGCTTCTGGCACTGCGCTACTGATGTAAAAACCTTGCGCCACATCACAGCCGAATTTTTTCAAGTCGTTATATGTGGCCTCATCTTCGACCCCTTCGGCAACCACGGATAGTTCAAAATTGTGTGCCAGATCGATGACTGAACGCACGATCTGCTGATCCCCCTTCGATGCGCGCATATGTTGAACGAATGATTTATCGATCTTCAATTCATCAAGCGGAAAGCGCTTTACATACGATAGCGACGCATGGCCGGTGCCGAAATCATCCACCGATAAACGCAGGCCCTTTTCTTTCAGACGTTTGAGCACTACCAGAGACTTATCCATATTGCCGATTGTGGCACTTTCTGTGATTTCGAGCGTAACGGTCGAGGGCACGTTTTGCCATGTACCCAAACACTGCTCAACAATTTCCGGAAGTTCGTTTTCACCCAAAGAAACGGTGGATAAATTAACACTCACGTCGATTTCGACGCCATCGCGTTTCCACTCGCTTTGGTTGCGAAAAACAGTATTCATTACCCAGCTGGTGAGCGTATTAATCATGCCATTGGCTTCGGCCACGCGCACGATTGCAGATGGGTTTACCCAGCCTCGTTCGGGCACATTCCAGCGTAATAGGGCCTCAAGGCCCGTGCAGCGACCGGTTTTAAGCGCTATCTGGGGCTGATAGTGAACTTCGAGCAGATTCGCGCGCAAGGCATCGCGTAACAGCGCTTCGAGGCCGGAATAGACTTCAATATCGCGGCTGTCTTCATTCTGAAAAATATGCAGCGCTAAATCGCGGCTGCTGGCAATAACGTTGGCAATATCAGCGTTGACGATCAGTTGTTCGGCGAATTTGGCATGCTCTGGGAAGCAGGCGACGCCGATAACAGGCCGAACCACGATCATGCTGTTGTCAAAACTGAATGGTGGCTCCAGCGTTTGGCGGATTTTATTCGCCGCGAGCCATGCTTGGGTGCTGGTTTTTAAATTTGGCAAGATGAGGCAAATTTTTTCATCCGAGATTTGTATGAAGCGATCAGCTGGCCGCAGGATTGCGGGCAGACGCTTCAAGGCGCGCCGCATGATGTCCGCCGTGGGCACTCCTAATAGCGCTTCCAGCTTGTCTGGGCGCGCCAGTGACACCAATAGTACGGCAACGAATCGTTGCGACATGCGTGCGTGATCTATCGCGTTGGTAATTGTCTGCTTGAGCTGATCGCGCGCCAACTCATGCTGGTTGTCGTTCGTTCGGACAACTTTATCGCCGGGATTGGTGCTGATATTGGCGTCAGGGAGCATCGATATTTAGTCCGTCATTGCAAATAAAATTCGCTTACATCGAGACCAAATGCGTTGGGTGCCAACCCGCGACGGATATAAATTGGTTTCTCGGATACATCATAGAGCAGGTCGGTAGTGGTCGGAAATTTGCGGACGGTTTTATCTGCCTCGGTAATAATCATCACCTTCGGCTTTAAACGCTTCAACTTGTTATGGGTCGCCACAATCGCCACTTCACCGGTGGAGAGCTCGACCAGACTGCCGACCGGAAATGCGCCGATCGACTGGATAAACTGCTCAAGCATTTCTGCGTGAAACTGGTTGCCAGCAAAGCTGGACATGGTTTGCAGTGCTTCGTGAGGGGAGGCTGTTTCGGCATAACTTCGCTGCTGCGTCATGGCAGCGTAGCTATCAGCAATGCCGGCCATGCGTCCAAAAATCGTGATCTTTTCACCCGCCAACCCGAATGGATAACCCTGACCATTCATGCGTTCGTGGTGCTGCGCAATCCCATCCATCACGTCGGGGTGGATATTTGGCGTTTTGTGAAGAACATCGAGGCCAAACTCCACGTGCTTCTTGACGAGAATGAACTCCTCCGGGGTAAGCCGTTCGTGCTTTTCAAGTAATCCTTTGGGGATTTTCATTTTTCCGATATCGAGCAGCATACCGAGTAGTCCCAAACGGGCGAGATCGACTTTGGGGTAACCGAGGTGGCGGCCAAACGCGACCAGATTCACCGCCACGCTCAAACTGTGGCCATAAGTTGCGGAGTCCTGTTCACGCAAACGCGCCACCCACATCATCGCATCGGGGTTGCGCACCATACTTTCGACCATATCGTCGATGACGGCCTCAACATCTTCAAGTTTCAGCGTTTGGCCGCTGCGAATATCTTCGGACACCCGGTGAAGCAGGTCGTTGGTTCGCGTGAACGCGTCATGTGCGAACTTGATTTCCTCCTCGACAGTCAGCTGGTCCTCATAGATCGTGAGTTGAATAGTCTCGGGAAGGAAAGATGGGCGCACATAAACAGATGCTGCTTCGTACTCGTTTTTGACGCTGTCGTAATCTATATCGTCTTTTTGTCGGGTCTGAAATAAATTGAGCGCGCTTTCTTTAAGTTGCGAGAAGAATCCGCGTCGCTTTTCGCCGCCATCTGGATTTCTAGCCGGCCGTTGACCTGCGCCGTTGACGTTGATTTGCGCAAGCTCGGCATCATCGGTCGTGGCGTCGGCCTGGGTGCTTGAGCGCATGGCAATGGCAAAGCTGGTTTTGCCATTGGGAGCGGTGTCAGCTTGTTTCGCTTTGTTGGACGAAGTTTGATTGTGCGCAGAATAGCGCTGCGAGTCCGTATTGGGGTCGCCGCCGGTGTCCGGGCCAGCGCTGGGTGCGGCGATTTTAGTGATCACCACGATTGGCGCGCTGCTTACTTCGCGGCGTTCGAGCGGTTTGGTTATGGGCAACGCCTCGTAGGAATTCCCGGTTGAGCGCTGCGGGTCAATCATCACCCATGCGCAACAATCCCCGACTTGGGTTAGCAAATCTTGGTCTTCAATCAGGAACCCTTGCAACAAGAATGGCGTATCTATCCATGGCCGGTCTAGGTCAGCAACGAACATTCCGATTCTAAGGTCAGTTGATTTAACTTTGCGGTACATGGATAAGAGAGTGGTGGGAAACGACAAAACGCGCGCGATGTTGAAGGTGATGCAGGATCCTACAAATCTGACAGGCTGTATTTTACGACGATCTGCAGTTCTTTAGTAAGTGGCCCGTGTGAGGGTATGATTTTTTTGGCAAGCAGCCTGTCTGGTTTAATGAATCGATGCACCCGAAAGAGATTCGCGTTTAAAACAAGCGCTGGTGGAAGCACAGATCCACAATCCGCCTAGATTCTGATCGTTTTTGAGCAAACAAGGCTCCTAGTTGACGCAGAACAGCGGGGAAATGTGCAGTGCGCGCATGGTTTTGCAACCGATTTTCGTTCACTCCGGCAAGATGCTATGGCGCTTTTTTTGTCTTGGCGAATCCTTGAGTTTGGCAATCTGGTCACAAACGATTATGCTCGCGCATCTTTTTACTCAAGCGCAGGGCTGCAGATGAATTTTAAATTAATGGCAACTGACGGTCGCGCCAGACGCGGCCGCATGACGCTTAACCACGGCACCGTTGAGACGCCTGTATTCATGCCGGTGGGTACTTACGGCACCGTAAAAGCCATGAGTCCGTTGGAGTTGAACGAGATCGGCGCGCAGATTGTGCTGGGGAACACTTTTCATCTGTGGCTGCGTCCCGGCCTCGACGTGGTGGCGAAACATGGTGGCTTGCATCGTTTTATGGGTTGGAACAAGCCCATTTTGACGGATTCGGGTGGCTTCCAAGTATGGAGCCTAGGTGAATTGCGCAAGATTTCGGAAGAGGGCGTCGCCTTCCAGTCGCCGGTGAATGGCGACAAATGTTTTTTATCACCGGAAGAATCAATGCGAATTCAGCATGTGCTGAATTCTGATGTTGTGATGATTTTTGATGAATGCACCGCCCACCCCGCGAGCATACCGGTGGCGGCGGAATCGATGCGTCTGTCGTTGCGTTGGGCGCAGCGCTGTAAAACTGAATTCACTCGCTTGGAAAATGCCAATGCGCTATTCGGGATTGTTCAGGGTGGCATGCATGAAAGTTTGCGCGATGAATCGCTGGCAGGCTTGGTCGATATTGGTTTTCATGGCTACGCAATTGGCGGCTTGTCGGTGGGCGAACCCAAGGAAGACATGCTGCGGATTCTTGCGCACACCGCGCCCAAGCTTCCCGTTGAGAAGCCGCGCTACTTGATGGGGGTGGGTACTCCTGAAGATTTGGTGGATGCGGTCGGCCACGGTGTCGATATGTTTGATTGTGTGATGCCGACCCGTAATGCCCGCAACGGTTGGCTGTTTACGCGATTCGGTGACGTGAAAATACGCAATGCGACGTACCGTGACGACACTAGAGCCCTCGATGGAACTTGTGGTTGCTACACCTGCCAAAACTTTACCCGGGCGTATTTGCATCACCTGCAGAAAACCCAAGAAATTCTGGGTGCGCGGCTAAATACCATCCATAACCTTTATTACTATCAGGAATTAATGCAAGAAATGCGCGACGCCATTGAGGTCGGACAATTTACTGTTTTCGTACAAAAATTTCATGCCAACCGCCAGCAATCGCAGGATAAGTCAGCGGGTGAATCTTCGGTCGGAATGGTATAATTTCGGGTTGATTTAAGCTTCACACGGGCTGCCAAAGTCTAAACAGATGATATTCCTCTGATTCAAGGCTATACGTTGAAGCTCGTTTTCAAATTATTTGACAAACCATCACACAGCGCTCGCTTCCCAGCTTGTTTTTGACGATGGTGCCACCAATTCACATCTCTCGTACCTATCGTAATGCCACTCGGAGAACCGTTTCATGATTAGTTCCGCATTTGCTCAAACCGCCACCGCGGCGGGTCCTGAAGGTACCTTGATCGGCATGCTGCCGATTATTTTAATGTTCGGCCTACTGTATTTTCTGATGATTCGCCCACAGATGAAAAAAGGCAAAGAACAGAAAAGCATGATCGAAGCGCTTCAAAAAGGTGATGAAGTCGTCGCCATGGGGATCATCGGCAAAATCGTAAAAATTAGTGACGGCTATATTGGACTTGAAACCGGTGATGGCAAAGTCATACACATGCAAAAGGGCGCGGTGAGCATTTTGCTGCCCAAAGGCACGTTTAACGACGTAACGAAGTAAGGTACGTTTAAGGACGTCAACAAGTAACGTTTTCAATTGTTGCGATGGCAGCTGGACGAGCTCCTTTTAGGAAGATTCTTTGTCAACCCCATCTTGCAACTATCGAACTGACTCAATCGATCCCACCATACCATTCACGCAATTCAGCCAAGCTCGCTAGTCATTTGTAATTTGCGGCTTAAGTTTTTGAGGTTCTCATGAATAAATATCCTGCTTGGAAATACGCCGTCATCGTGGTCGCTCTGGTGGTCGCTTTTCTTTACACGCTGCCTAACTTTTTTGGCCAGGCCCCGGCGCTTCAAGTTTCGGGCCTGCGCGCCAATAAGGCCGATGCAGCATTGCAAACGCAGGTGCAAGAAACGCTAAAGGCCGCCAATCTTTCTTCTGATTCTGTGGCCATTGAAGGCGAATCACTGCTCGTCAAGTTTGCCGATCCGGATGCTCAACTAAAAGGCCGTGATGCGCTTCAGGCGAAATTGGGTGACGGCTACGTCGTCGCTTTGCAGCTGGTCTCAAATTCACCGGCATGGCTGGGTAAGATCGGTTCTCATCCGATGTATCTCGGCCTCGATCTGCGTGGTGGTGTGCATTTTCTGATGCAGGTGGATATGAGAGCGGCGGTTGATAAAGCGGTGGATCGTTACACCGGCGATATCCGCACCGTGCTTCGCGATAAAAAGATTTACCACACCGGGATTGCCCGTGTGGGTGACAGCACCACGGTGAAATTCAAAGAGCCCGCCGAATTCGCCAAGGCAAAAAAAGAAATCGAATCCATGGCTCCGGAGCTAGCGCTGCGCGATTCCGTGGTGGGCGAAGAAACTGTTTTAACCGCCGTCATGAAACCTGAAACCATCGCCAAGCTGCGTGAATCGGCGATCGAGCAAAATATGACCGCACTCCGTAAACGCGTAAATGAGCTGGGTGTGTCTGAGCCGATTGTTCAACGTTCCGGTGATGACCGGATTTTGATCCAGCTGGCCGGTGTACAAGATCCCGCGCGCGCAAAAGACGTGATTGGTCGCACCGCGTCACTAGAACTGCGCATGGTTGATGACGATATTGCCTCGTTCGAGCAGTATCGCAATTCGCCTGCGCCGTTTGGGCTCGAGAAGATGATTAGTTCCAAGAATGAAGTGGTGCTGGTTAAAAAGCAGGTGGTGATTACGGGTGACAAAGTCACCGATGCCCAGCCTGGCTTCGACGAAAACGGACAAGCAGCGGTCAACGTTCGGCTCGATTCAGCAGGTGGCCGCGCCATGCTGCAAACCACGCGCGAAAATCTGAAGAAGCATATGGCTATGATTATGATCGAAAAGGGCAAGCCGGAAGTGCTCACCTGGCCGACGATTCAAGGCGAGTTTGGCCCACAATTTCGGATTACTGGCATGGCCAATACCAACGAAGCCAAGAATCTGGCGCTATTGTTGCGCGCCGGCGCGCTGGCAGCTCCGATGGAAATTATTGAAGAGCGCACGATCGGCCCAAGCTTGGGCGCCGAGAATATTGAAAAAGGTAAAAATTCACTGTTTTTCGGGTTCGCGCTCATCACTGTTTTCATGATTGCCTATTACATGCTGTTTGGTGTTGTGTCTGTGTTGTCACTCGCCGCCAACCTGTTGTTTCTGGTGGCGCTGTTGTCCATGCTGCAAGCGACCATGACGCTGCCGGGCATCGCCGCAATCGCGCTGACGCTGGGTATGGCGATTGATTCCAACGTGCTTATTAACGAACGCATCCGCGAAGAACTTCGCAACGGTATGTCGCCGCAAATGGCGATTCAGGTGGGCTATGAGCGCGCTCTCGATACGATTATCGATTCAAATATCACCACGCTGATTGCAGGCCTTGCCTTGTTGATTTGGGGATCTGGCCCGGTGCGCGGATTCGCGGTGGTGCATTGCCTGGGCATTGTCACTTCAATTTTCAGTGCGGTGATGGTGTCGCGTGGATTGGTTAATCTTATTTACGGCGGAAAAAAAGGCGGCAAGCTATCGATCGGCAACGTGGCTTGGGCGAAAGATACCAAAACTGAAGTCAAAGCTGCCAAGGCTTGATGACGTTCCGCGCGGTTAAATAAAATTTTTGAAGCAAGAGAAGAGATAAAAAATGGAATTTTTCAGATTCAAGAAATCAATCCCGTTCATGCGCTACGCGTTGATCTTCAACGTGATTTCTGCGGTGACGTTCTTGCTCGCCGTTTTCTTTCTAGCGACCAAAGGTTTGCATCTTTCAATTGAATTTACCGGTGGCGCGGTGATGGAGGTGAAGTATGACAAACCTGCCGAACCGGATCGTATTCGCGATGCGCTGATTAATGCCGGCTTTGTGGATATTCAGGTGCTGAAGTTTGGATCAGCACAAGATGTGCTGATCCGTTTGCCGTTGAAATCAGTCGCCTCTGTCGAGGGCGCTAAACCAGATTCAATCGTCAGTGGCGCAAAGACCCAAAACGAAGCCATGCAAAAGCAAAACGAGGCTGTAATGGCGGCCCTCAAAACCCAAGATGCATCAGTCACGCTCACGCGCACCGAGGTGGTGGGCGGTGTGGTCGGCAAAGAGCTGGCCACCGACGGCGCACTCGCGTTGCTCTTCGTTTGTCTGGGCATCATGGCGTATTTGGCGATCCGATTTGAGTGGCGCTTTGCGGTCGCCACCATCATCGCCAACTTGCATGATGTGGTGATTATTTTGGGCTTTTTCGCGGCCTTCCAATGGGAGTTCTCCCTGCCGGTACTCGCGGCGGTGCTGGCAATCTTGGGCTACTCGGTGAATGAATCAGTGGTGGTATTTGATCGTGCGCGCGAAAATTTCCGCAAGATGCGCAAGGCCACGACTGAGGAGATTTTTGATGCTGCGATTACGGGCACGATTTCGCGAACCATCATCACCCACACCACGACGGAAATGATGGTGATCGCGATGTTGGTACTGGGCGGGCCAACGCTGTTTTACTTTGCCTTGGCGTTGACGATTGGTATTTTGTTCGGCATATATTCGTCGGTTCTCGTTGCCTGTCCGCTGGCAAAATACCTCGGCGTATCGCGTGAGGATTTCATAAAAGTGGAAAAGAAAAAGGATAACGAACCCGAAGTCATTTCGGCTGCACCTTAGGCTAACCGCATATTTTTTAAGCGGCGTTGGGTGTTCAACGCCGTTTTTTTACGACTATAAACACGTAGAACCTAGTGCTGACGGGCATCTTCGAACAAAAAAGCTCTGAGAAGCCCGCCGTTATTAGCGTGTTGTTTGTTCACGGTCAGGTCGCGAAATAACCTGATCGCCGGATTGCTGTGCTACCAACAGGATCGCCATGGATTTTCTGCTTTCAATCTGGGATTTGATTGTCCATCTCGACAAGCATCTTGCGATGCTGGTGCAGACTTATGGGCTGTGGATTTACGCGATTCTGTTCGCCATCATCTTCTGCGAAACCGGGCTGGTAATTGCGCCATTTTTGCCCGGCGATTCGCTGCTTTTCATTGCGGGCGCATTAGCGGCAGCCGGTACCACGTCTACTGGAATCGATGTGCACATTCTGGTCGCGCTGTTGATCGCCGCTGCGGTGCTCGGCGATGCCGTCAATTATCAAATCGGCGCGTGGCTGGGGCCGCGGATTTTCAAAGACGACAATGCGCGTTATTTAAAGCGCGCTCATCTCGAAAAGGCGCATGCTTTTTACGAGAAGTGGGGCGGTATGGCGATTATCCTGGCGCGTTTCACGCCATTCCTGCGCACCTATGTGCCGTTCGTGGCCGGCATGTCGCGCATGTCTTATCGGAAATTTGCGCTTTACAACGTCACGGGCGGTGTTATTTGGGTCGCGTCTCTGACTTATCTGGGGTATTTTTTCGGCAATATCCCTTGGGTCAAAGCCAATCAGGGCTTCATGGTGATTGGTATCGTGGTCGCGAGCCTGATCCCGGTTTTAATCGGCGTATTAAAGTCACGCCGATAGCCGTACGCAAACGCGGTTTGGGGTTACACGCGATACATAATTTTCGGCGCGACCTAAAGTTGACGACTGGGTGCCGTGAACTTTGCGTAATAGATAGCGGCGAGAAAAAACACCACAGAAAGCGCAACCTCCGCACCCGCCAACATTTGCGACAGCCCTTTGTCAGACCACGCCCGAACCACGCCCTCGGTGAAGTAAAACAGCACAAACATTGACGCCCACTGGTAGGTGTAACGCTTGCCGCGCAAAATGCCAAATAGCGGCAGCAACAACGGCAGCGCCTTCAGCATTAGTAACGAACCACCGGGCCGTAAAGGTGCCAGCACTGCTTCCCATGCAATTGAGAGTGCAATCAAGCCGATAAGTGATGCGCTCGCCGCATATCGGCAAAGCTCGCGATTATCTTTCGCGCGTGGTGAATTCACTGGAGTTTCAATCATAGAGTTTTTGTGCAATCTGCGCCAAGCGCTTGCCCTGCGCGAATGCCAGTTTCTTTTCAGTGTCGCTCACCGCCAATTCGCCCGCAGCACCGGCCACGTGGCTTGCGCCATAAGGTGTGCCGCCGTCGCGTGTGGCGCTCAGCTCTGGCTCGATAAAAGGCAGGCCGACGATCAACATGCCGTGATGAAGCAGCGGCACCATCATCGTGAGCAGAGTGGATTCCTGCCCGCCGTGCATAGACGCGCTTGAAGTAAACACGCAGCCCGGTTTGCCCGCGAGCGTGCCGCGCATCCATTCGCCGCCCAAACCATCTAAAAAATACTTCATCGGTGCTGCCATATTGCCAAAGCGGGTCGGTGAACCCATCGCCATGCCGACACATTCAGATAAGTCGGCCGATGTGACATAGGGCGGTCCGTCGTCAGGTACCGCCGCCGCAACCGCTTCAATGACGGTTGAAACCTTGGGTACGGTACGCACTCGTGCCGACATTCCCGTCACACTATCCACACCGCGCGCGATGTGGCGTGCCAACTCGCGAACGCTGCCCGCATGCGAATAGTACAAAACGAGGATGTCGGACATAAAAACGTTAGACCTTAAGCTGGGTGAATATCAGACCGGAGCGAATTTTCGGCGGGGTTAATGCGTGCATATTTGCCGCTTTACATATTGCAAGATGCTGAAAAACAATCGATTTAGCCCTTATTATACGAGGCACGTTCGACATAATTCCGACATTACGATAGTTAACGTGGTGTAAACCCTGTTGCCATGCGAGCTTCAGCGCCATGCAAACTCGTTGGATTCAAATTGCTCAAAAAAATTATCGACTACCTGCGCTTTATCGCGCGCCGTTTTGTTGAAGATCGATGCTTGACCGTCGCGGGCAGCCTCACCTACACCACGCTACTCGCACTCGTACCGATATTTACGGTGACGGTGACGCTGACCGCTCACGTGCCCGCGGTGAAAGCGTTTGTGGATGAAGCCAAGACGTTCATGCTCAACAATTTGTTGCCAGATGTGGCAGGAAAAGTTGTGACCGATTATATGGAGCAGTTTGCGCAAAATGCCGCGCAACTCACCGTTATCGGCCTAGTCATTATTTTGGCTACGGCTGTAATGACAATGTTCACGATTGATGGCGCGTTCAATGATATCTGGCGCACCCGCCGGCAACGCTCGATCTGGCAACGCTTGTTCGCGTACTCGGCGCTGATCACTATCGGTCCGCTGCTGATTGGTGCTAGCTTATCCATGACGTCATATCTGGTGAACTGGGTGGATCATTTTGATCGTGTCATGCCGTGGTTTGTTAACGCGGTCTTGCGGTTCATACCATTCTTGATGACGGCAATCGCGCTAATACTGGCTTATCGCGTGGTGCCGAATCGGCATGTGCCGATGCGTCATGCGTTTGCTGGCGGTATTCTAGCGGCGGCTCTATTCGAGGCCACCAAATATTTTTTTGTCATCTATATTTCGAAGGTGCCGACCTACAGCCTCGTTTACGGCGCGTTTGCGAGTGTGCCCATATTCTTGCTGTGGCTTTTCTGTTGCTGGATGGTGGTTTTAATTGGCGCAGAAATCACCGCGACATTCTCCTATTTTGGCCACGCCGAAGCACAACGCGCGAACGACAACACGCGGGTATTCGCAGCACAAAAAATCTTGTCCGCGATCACGGCTGAAGAGGGTGGCAGTGTTGCGGCGATGGATTTTAAAGAGCTGCGAAAATGTGTGCCGATGCCAATCGATCAAGCCGAAGATTTGCTTGATCATTTAGCCGAAGCAGGATTGATTGCGGCGCCACAAGGTGGGAGCGCATCCCGTGGCACGGCCCGCTATCAGCTCACCCGCCGGTGGTGCGATATTCGTCATCACGGTGCAGAATCAATGGAGGCAGCAATCCGCGATGCATTGGCGAAATACTAGGGGAAGTGGGCCGGTAACATCCGCAACATTGAATTGGCGCGCTGTCGTACTATCGTATCAGCGATAGCCTCAACTTCTTCCCAACCTCATTCAACAAATTTGATCGCTCGTGCGTTTTACTACCGTTGCCCGCTATTGCTCTCTTGTTGCCGCTCTTTCTTACCCACCACCGAATTCAGGAAAAAAATGTTTACTTTGCGTCCGGCCTCTTTTATTGCAGCGATACCTAAATCAGCAGCTTTTTTTTACCGATCCGTGATTTACCTTGCGTGCGCCGCGATCAGCTTGCTATTCGCCACCAGCGCGATTGCATTCGACTTGAAGGACACCGCAGGGCAGCCGCAACGCTTGACGGACTTGAAAGGAAAATGGGTGGTCGTCAATTTCTGGGCAACATGGTGCGCGCCCTGCGTGAAAGAAATCCCGGATTTTGCAGCGTTCGCCAAGGCAAATACGGACAAAGTCAGGGTGCTTGGTATCGCGCTCGATTGGGACGAAACCGGTAAACGCGAGGCCGATGAACGCAAAGTGAAGTCATTCGCCAAAAAAGTCGGCCTGACTTATCCGCTGGTATTAGGTGACGAAAAAAGCGAAAAATTATTTGGCAAAATGAAAGGTCTGCCCACCACCATCATTTACGACCCGGCTGGAAAAGTTATTTTTCAGAAAACCGGGACTGTTACGCTGGATATGCTGAATCGGGTGGTAGCAGGTGAGAAAGTAGCTCTTGGCCGCTGAGTTTAGTGACTGATTAGTTCGTTAATAAAGTTACTTCCATAGCGTCCAACACCCCGGCACCGGCCACCGCTTTGATGCGGACTTTTTTGCCGGCTGCCAAGTCGGTAACGGTTCCGCCTATGAACGTCGCAGTGCTTGCGTTCACGGTTTCACCGCGTACTTTGAATAAAGCGCGCGAGGTGAAATCTGAAATCGTTCCGTCAAATTGATAGGTGACGCGATCCGTTGCGGTGATGATGCGGCCATCAAACGCTTTCGGCACGCCCGTATCTTTGCGCGAACGCAACTGCACCCGTACACCGGGTGCCAACGCGTTAACAATACTGCTTGAAAGCCCGCTGGCGTCGATTTGTACGTCATTCACAATGACTTGCCCCGGCGCACCCGCGACCAGCGACTGGATGGGGCCATCCAGCGCCACAAGGGTGTTGTTGGCGCGCACCGGAAGCGGCGCGGCAAATATTTGTGCCGGGGTGAAGGTGCCGTTGGGTTCGATCTGACCAATCACACGCACGCGAGCGCCACTCACAAGTGGCGTTGCCGGGGAGCCGTTGGTGTTTTGCACATTAAGCACGATTTGGGAAATCACACTCAAGCCTTGTAGCGAGAAAGTGCCGGACCCCACATCGGTGGCCACGCCGACAATTTCCACCGGATCTGTGATGGCGATATTTCGATATAAAGCAATGCGCGTGGCTAAAAATTCATTGGTGGTTGGGCGCGGTAATCCAAATGCCTCGATCCGATCATTCGCACGAAGCTCGTCTATTTTGGTGAAGCCATCCAAGATCGTATTTTGGTCAAGCTGTATCGTGTAGCCAAGCACGATGATGCGCTGGTTGGTGATGTCAATTTTTTTGACCGGTGCCTGCACGGTGCTCTGCGCGACAATTACCGAGCTTGTACCTTGTGTGCTGTTGGCCACGGGAATATTGCCGTTGACGTCAACGGTCATGCCCAAGCGCAAATCGGCGGCGCTACGATTGGTGGTAGTGTTGATTTGTGTCGTAGCTTTTGATTCATCCAGCGAATTGCCCGCCACGCCCAGCGTGCCGAACGAGGTGACTGGGCCGCTCGCGGACACGGCGGTGGGAAAGGGCGCGTCGCCCGTGCCGCCTGTTCCAGTTTTTGTATCAATTCCGCCGCCTTCACATCCCAAAAAAAATACTGCGCTTGCCAGTAGTAGAGCGGTGGTCCCAGTTCCCGCCACGCCTCTAATTGTTGGCCTAAGCGTTGCTGGGACGCGCGGATTTTGGGAAGAAAAAATATAGTTCATGTTTGCTCACTATCTTGATTTTCAGAATAGAAATACATTCCAACTTTAATTCGTGTTTTAGTTTTGGCACCGCATTCAATATCGGCCGCTTCAGCGGCAATAGCGTGTTTCACAGTATCTTCCTGTATTCGCTGCCAGTGATCACGAGTACGTGCATGAAGTAGTGCTGCAGACTTCTCAGAAAGCTCATCTGAAAATGTGTATCGATCCAAAAATGTATTTGGTTTTTCAGCGATGGCATTCATTACCGCTGCATTTAAATGATCTCCAGTACTTTCGCCAAGTGAAAGTAGGCGGTCTTCAAAGTCTTCCGCGGCTAGGAAAAAGGGATGCGGTTGAAGAATAACGCGATCTTCGGAGTCAATGCCTACAAAACCAAGTCGTATCAACTCTTCAAGTATCGCGGCTGGTCGATGATCGGTCGTCACTGAGCGAACTAGGCCATCGAAGGAAAGCTGTTCACTGGCCGCCCTAAGTGGTAACGGCTTGGGAACATTACGCTCATCCAGCCAAAGTTGTGTAGTTCGCCACTCTTCATACACAGCAGAGGCATACGATACCATCGGAACGGGTTGTTTTTCGTTTGCCTCATTCGCCGTCAAGCGCCGAATCTCTTTTCTATTCAATCCCGTGAGTAAAGACAACTGCGTCCCGGTCGCCTGATCATCGCCTACAAAATGTTTCTGTGCGGCGCGCACATACACGCGCTTCAACAATTCACTCGCCATCTGAAAAGTCACCCCGCGCGTAATCATCAGGCGCACCAGAGGCGCGAGTATGCGCGCTGCCGTATTGAGGAGCTTTTCAGTTGCTTTCGAGGTGGGGTTGATGGGTTCAGCCACGGCGGTGCGCAGATTATTTTTAGATAAATGGAAGGAGCGGGTTGTCGTGCAATTGAGACAAGATAAATATTTTTATGAAACTACTTGCAAAACATTTCTAATGCGGGAATAATTCCCGCAGAGCAGTCAGTATATGAGCTAAGTTTTCAAAAGTAAACGCGAAACCGAAAAAAATGATCGCCGCCCGGAAAATGACGATGAACAGTTTTTTGATGCAACAAGCGATACGCGGCACCGGTCGATTTATGTTTGCTTTGGGGGCGGGATTTAGTACTGGGATGTTGATTTTGGCGGGCAGCGTGGTTTTGCAAGCGGCAAATGCACGGCTTGAAAACATCACCCAGATTTCGAGGAGTCCAGCAAGTCCAGTTTCGCCGTCTGATGCCCCGTTTGGCAAACTAGAGGCTGTGGCAAATGCGATCAAGCCGCGCGCGGTGCAGGTTCCGACCCGGATTTTGTTTTAGTGGTTGATTAATTTGAACGATAAATCTGCCTCATAGGTAGGTAAGCATGAAGCAACAAAAAGATTTCTTGCCAACGCGCAACATAGCGCGCCTCTAAAGCCCGGTGGTTAACATGGGTAGCCGTAGAAGTAGTGTCTAGAAAAAAAGTAGTCGTAGTGGTTGTAGTAGTAGGAGTTACAGTAGAAGTACCGCAATACCGTAGTAAATCGAGAAGCACAACACAACGCGGCCTCAGAAGAAATTCTGGGGCCGCGTTGTTTGTGGTGCACATTAAGGTGAAAGCGTTGTGAGAAGAGAAAATGCCTTTACTGGCGGGGCCTTACAAGCAAAAATGCTCGTAGAGCCTTTTCAATGCTGGAGTTTGCTTTTCAAATGAGCAACCATTTCGCTGAGCGCGACTGGCGTTGCGGCGGTGTCACGCCGATGTTGATATTCCACATTGCCTTCTTTCAAGCCGCGCTCGCCGACCACGATGCGATGCGGGATGCCGATCAATTCCAAGTCTGCGAGCATCGCGCCAGGGCGTTCGCCGCGATCATCCAGCAGCACATCAATGCCCGCAGCCGCGAGCTCGTCATGCAGCTTGTCTGCCGCATCCTTCACCATCGCTGAACGCTCATACCCCATCGGCGCAATCGCGACCGTAAATGGTGCCATCGCATCGGGCCAGATGATGCCTTTGTCGTCGTGGTTTTGTTCAATCGCGGCACCGAGTAATCGCGTCACGCCGATTCCGTAGCAGCCCATTTGCATGGGTTTAGGCTTTCCGTCTTCATCCAGAAAATGCGCTTTCATCGGCCCTGAATACACGGTGCCCAAGAAAAAGACATGGCCGACTTCGATCCCGCGCTGGATCGACAACTCGCCTTTGCCGTCGGGCGAAGGATCGCCCGCGACCACATTGCGAATGTCCGTCACCAACGCGGGCTCCGGCAAATCGCGGCCCCAATTTACGCCGGTAAAATGGAAATCTATTTCATTCGCGCCCGAGACAAAATCGCTCATGTTGGCGACCGTGCGGTCTGCCACGATATGCACCGTTTTTTTCAAATTTATCGGGCCCAAGTAGCCGGGCTTGCAGCCGAAGTGTTCGATTATTTCGGACTCCGAGGCGAAGCGGAATCCCTTGTTTAAGCCATCAATCTTGCCCGCCTTGATTTCATTCAAATCATGGTCGCCGCGCAGCAATAACAGCCACACCACCGACGGCAGTGGATTGCCTTTTTCGTCCACCGGGTCGGTTGCCAGAACAATCGACTTCACGGTCTGCGCGAGAGGCAATTTCAACAATTCCGCCACGTCTTCACATTTCGCTTTGCCGGGCGTGGCGGTTTTGGCAAACCCCAGCGCGGGCGCGGCTCGCGAGGCAATCAGCGGCAGCGCTTCTGCGAGCTCAATATTGGCCGCATAGCTTGAATCTTTGCAATACGCAATTGCATCCTCGCCGGTATCCGCAATCACTTGAAACTCGTGAGAACGTGATCCGCCGATGGCGCCGGTATCCGCATTCACGGCGCGGAAAGTGAGCCCTAAACGCGTGAAAATTTTCTCGTAAGCGCCATACATTTTGTCGTAGCTGACGCCTGCGGCGGTTTCGTCCCGATCAAATGAATACGCGTCTTTCATGGTGAATTCGCGGCCGCGCATGACACCGAATCGAGGGCGGCGCTCATCGCGGAATTTGGTTTGGATATGATAAAAATTGACCGGCAATTGGCGATAGCTTTTGATCTCCGCGCGCGCAATATCTGTAATCGCTTCTTCCGACGTCGGCTGCACAATAAAATCGCGATCGTGGCGGTCTTTGATACGCATTAATTCCGCGCCGTATTTCTGCCAGCGGCCGGTTTCTTGCCATAGTTCGGCCGGCTGTACGACCGGCATCAGCAGCTCCACCGCGCCCGCTGCATTCATTTCCTCGCGAATGATGGCTTCTACCTTGCGAATCGTGCGCAGGCCCATCGGTAAATAGTTGTAGATGCCGGCGGCGAGTTTGCGGATCATGCCGGCACGCAGCATTAGCTTTTGCGAAACGATGTCAGCATCGGCTGGCGCTTCTTTGAGGGTGGAAATAAAAAACCGGGAGGCGCGCATTTTGTCTTGGATATTCAGTGAGTTAAAAAAAGGTTCGCCGAATCATCCAGCGAACTGCACGATTTTACATGCCAACCATGAGATAGCCCTACACAGCGCCCAAGTTTTGTGAAAGAATCAGGTTAACTATTGAATTGGAAGGGCAACCATGATTGATCGTGATGGTTATCGCCCGAATGTCGCCATTGTTCTTTGCAATGCAAAGAACGAGGTGTTTTGGGGCAAACGCATCAAGGAGCATTCTTGGCAGTTCCCGCAGGGCGGTATTAAGTTAGGCGAAAGCCCTGAAGATGCGATGTATCGGGAGTTGGAAGAAGAGACGGGCTTGAAGCGGGAGCACGTGCAGATTTTGGGGCGCACCAAGGGTTGGCTGCATTATCACGTGCCCAACCACTGGATCAAGCGTGAGTGGCGCGGTACTTATAAAGGCCAAAAACAGATATGGTATTTGTTACGGCTGACCGGCCGCGACCATGATATCCGGCTGCGCGCGAGCACTCATCCCGAGTTCGATGCGTGGCGTTGGCACGATTACTGGGTGCCGCTCGACAGCGTGATTGAATTCAAGCGCGACGTCTATCGTCAGGCTCTGCAGCAGCTGGTGCGGTTCTTGGATAACGGGCATCGTCGTCCTCGCGATGGCCAGCACGAGGCCGGGCATGAACATGGGCCCGAAGTGGCTTCGCACGAGATCACGTTAGACGCTGCTCCCTTAATCGGCGCAAATATTTCAGATCCGCCGATTGCCGGCGTGGCGCTAACGGTATCACCTGCTGATTGCCTTGCTGCCTCGCCTGTTGGTTCCCTTGATGTGCCATCTGCCGCAGCCGTTGTTAACCCGTCTGCCGCGCCGGCGACGGCGTCAGTGGCCAGTACCGCTAACCGCGAAAGCGCGTGACATTAGGTGAGTCGGTGACGCGCGGCAACACCCAGCTTCTGACGCATACACCGAGCGGACTCTATTGCGCGGTCGGTGATTTCTATGTTGATCCATGGCGACCGGTCGATCGCGCCGTCATCACGCATGCCCATGCGGATCACGCGCGACCGGGGCACAAGGCTTATTTGGCGAGTGCGCCTGCATTGGGCGTATTGCAATCGCGCTTGGGTGCCGCGGCACAAATTGAGACGCTCGCATATGGCGAGAGCCGCGATCTTAATGGCATAAAAATATCGCTGCATCCGGCTGGTCACGTATTGGGCAGCGCGCAGGTTCGGATTGAATATCGTGGGGAAGTCTGGGTGGTTTCGGGCGATTACAAGCTTGATTTTGATCCGACCTGCGATGCATTCGAATCGGTGAAATGCGACACATTCGTTACCGAGTCTACCTTTGGCCTGCCGATTTATCGCTGGCGGGCGCATGCAGAAATGTTTGCAGAAATCAATCAATGGTGGGCGGCAAACGCGGCGGCGGGGCGCGCGAGCGTGCTGCTCGGCTACTCCTTCGGCAAGGCGCAGCGGATGTTGAAAAGCGTTGATGCCCACATCGGTCCGATTTTCTGCCATGGCGCGGTGGAGGTTTTAAATCGTGCCTATCGCGAGGCGGGCGTTGAATTGCCCCCGACACACATGGTGAGTGAGGTAGATAAGAAATTTGATTACTCACGCGCCTTGGTGGTCGCGCCACCGTCTGCAGCCGGCACGCCTTGGCTCAAGCGTTTCGGTGAATACTCGGATGCATTCGCGTCCGGTTGGATGGCGATTCGTGGCTCAAAAAAGCAGCGTAATGTCGATCGAGGTTTTGTCATTTCTGATCACGCGGATTGGCCGGGATTATTGACCGCGATTGAAGCGAGCAGTGCTTCCCGCGTGCTCGTCACCCATGGCCAGGTACCGGTGATGGTGCGATATTTACGGGAGCGTGGGCTGGAAGCAGATGCGCTGGAGACTGAATTTGAAGGCGAAGGCGGAGCAGAACGGAGTGAGGTTTCGGGCGTTGATGGGGTCTCTGATCACAACCAGCAAGACCCCAAACGCGCGCCATGAAAGCCTTCGCCGACCTCTATACCGCCCTCGACGCTTCGACACGCACCAACGACAAAACGGCTGCACTGGTGGCGTATTTCAAGCTTGCCGCGCGTGAAGATGCCTGCTGGGCGGTGTATTTTTTGACGGGCAATCGGCCGCGCCAGGCGGTGCCCGCGAAAAAGCTGCATGAAATTGCGGCCGATGCCGCGGGCTTGCCGCTGTGGTTATTTGAGGAGGCCTATGATTCGGTCGGCGATCTGGCCGAAACGATCGCGTTGATTTTGCCGCCGCCCGAGACCGCGTCAGCGCTGCCCTTGCATCGCTGGATTGTTGATCGGCTGGGCACGCTCCGCAAGCTCGCTGAGGCCGAACAAAAGGCGGCGTTGTTGCGCTATTGGGCCGAGTTGGACCAGCACCAGCGATTCGTGTTTAACAAGCTCATCACCGGTGGCTTTCGAGTCGGTGTTTCATCGTTGCTGGTGATTCGTGCGCTGGCCGAAGTCACCGGGCTGGATGCGAAACTCATTTCACATCGTCTTGCCGGTGATTGGCAGCCAACACCTGAAAATTATGCGGCGCTGGTGTCGCTCGATGAGCAAAATTTTGATATCTCAAAACCGTACCCGTTTTTTCTCGCGCACCCCGTCGACGATGCGCATTCCTTGGAGTCGCAGCTGGGCATTCGCGCTGACTGGCAGGTCGAATGGAAATGGGACGGTATCCGCGGACAGCTGGTAAAACGCGAAGGTGAAGTGTTCATTTGGTCACGCGGCGAGGAGCTGGTATCGGCGCAATTTCCGGAGCTGATCGCAGCAGCAAAAGTGCTGCCGGATTGCGTGCTCGATGGTGAAATTTTGCCGCATAAAGATGGCCAGGTGATGCCGTTCGCAACGCTGCAAAAACGCCTGGGTCGCAAGAATCCTGCCAAGAAAATTTTGAGTGATGCGCCGGTGATTTTTCTGGCGTACGACGTGCTGGAAATCGGCGGTGAGGATTTTCGCCAGCAACCACTGCATCAGCGCCGTGATCGCCTCCACGAAATTATTTATAGCGTGCCGCGCACGGGCGACGAGCCCAATTTATTGCAGCTCTCCGATATCGTGCGTGCGCCATCTTGGGCAACACTCGCCGCCGCGCGTGCGGAAAGCCGCGAGCGCGGCTGTGAAGGCCTGATGCTCAAGCGCCGCGACTCGGTTTACGGCGTCGGCAGAACGCGCGGTGACTGGTGGAAATGGAAGCTCGCGCCGATGACGGTGGACGCGGTGTTGGTCTACGCGCAACGGGGCCACGGCAAGCGCGCGAGTCTGTATTCAGATTACACGTTCGCGATCTGGAAAACGATTAACGGCGCGCGCCAACTGGTGTCATTTGCAAAAGCCTATTCGGGCCTGACCAACGATGAAATCACCACGGTCGATGCGTTCATTCGTAAAAATACGCTGGAAAAATTCGGGCCGGTGCGCACCGTGAAACCGGAGCTGGTATTTGAGCTGGGCTTCGAGGGCATTCAGCGTTCAAAACGTCATAAATCTGGCGTCGCGGTGCGCTTCCCACGGATGTTGCGGATGCGCACCGACAAGCGCGCAGAAGAAGCGGATTCGCTTGAGTCGTTATCGCATTTGCTGGGGCCGGACATTAAAAACTGACCTGTGGCAGGACCTTCAAATATAGAAACGCGGTGCTACGCCAAGTCAGACGCGCTGCAAATGTTTTCGCAACTCAATTCAACTCCGCCAAGTCCACTCCAAGCGAGGCTTAAACCGCGAATTAAGCCTCAATTACCGGTCAATTCGACCGTTTGCGCATCTTTAAACCCAAGCATCTGCGGGCATCTTGGCGCTTTTTTGCTTCAAAAAGCACGCCCTATCTAGGCCTTCAATTACTTCATATTTCACTTTAACGTCAATGTGCTTTTTAGCCCATTTATAGCGCTTGAAGTGCTTGTTTTCATTGAAGTTTTACAACTAAATAAATTACAGTTGCGCTTTCATAAAAGCGCACGATATAGTGTGACTCAACATCAGACGCCACTATATATGGTGTCTTCTGTGGATATTTCTGTTCCCAAGCTGTAGACAAGATTGGGACGCGCGGTGGATAAGTTGTGGATAACAGCTTGAATTGACGGCTCCTGATCGGCGAAATACAGGGCTTTAGTCTGATTCTCACCAGCGCTTGATGGCCGCGCCCAGAGCGCAGGTCGGCGCCAGAAAAAAGCAGCTGAGCAGTTGCATGTGTGGCGGCATGTTTTATACAGCGTGTTTTTTAAGGTGCAGCACCTATTCATTCGTTAGTGACAAGCAATCAGGATTCAAGCAATTGAATCCAAAACCAAAAAATTTTACGGAGACCAACACTATGCAACTTCAATCTGATATTGCGACGGCGAATCCATCGTTCAGCACCAACAATTTGACCCAGAATGCAGGTAGCACCGATTCCGCCGAATCGCGATACTCGGATTACAAAATTATCCGCCGCAACGGTTCTATTGCGCCGTTTACGCCGGATAAGATTGCCATCGCCCTGACCAAAGCGTTCATTGCCGTCAACGGTGGGACGGAAGCGGCCAGCGCCCGCATGCGCGATCAGGTGCGTGAGCTTACCCAAGGTGTCGTTGCGGCGTTGCTGCGCTTCAAGCCGTCGGGTGGCACGTACCACATCGAAGAAATCCAGGATCAGGTTGAGCTCGCCCTGATGCGCGGTGGCGCTCACGAAGTTGCCCGCTCTTATGTGCTGTATCGCGAGAAGCGTAATTCTGAGCGCGCGCTGGCGAAAGCAAAATCGCCCGAGGCGCCAGCCTCCGCCCTGAATGTGACAGTCGACGGAAAACGCGTGCCGCTGGATACAGCATTTTTGTTGGGCGTGATTTCGACTGCCTGCGAAGGCCTCGGCGAATTCGTCGAGCCGAATGGCATTTTTGAAGCGACGTTGAAAGATTTATACGACGGTGTGCCCGCCGATGAGGTGTTCAAAGCCGCGACCTTGGCCGCGCGTACCCTGATCGAAAAAGATCCGGCGTATACCAAAGTCACCTCGCGTTTGCTGATGCACACCATTCGCAAAGAAGTGCTGGGCGAAGAAACCGTGCAGGCGGATATGGCGTCGCGCTACGCGGAATATTTCCCGACCTTCATCAAAAAAGGCATCGCGGCCGAATTGCTCGACGAGCGCCTTGCCCAATACGACTTGAAACAGCTCGGTGCCGCCTTGAATCCCGAGCGCGATGGCCAGTTCACGTATCTCGGTTTGCAAACCCGGTATGACCGTTATTTCCTGCACATCGATGAGCAGCGCATTGAATTGCCACAGGCTTTCTACATGCGCGTCGCGATGGGGCTGTCGCTCAATGAAGTAAACCGTGAGGCACGGGCGATCGAGTTTTATAACGTGCTGTCGACGTTTGATTTCATGTCGTCCACGCCGACCCTGTTTAACTCCGGCACGCGTCGTTCGCAGTTGTCGTCGTGCTATTTGACCACCGTGGCCGATGATCTCGACGGGATTTACGAAGCGCTGAAAGAAAATGCGCTGCTGTCCAAATTCGCCGGTGGTCTTGGCAACGACTGGACGCCGGTTCGCGCACTCGGCAGCCGCATCAAGGGAACCAACGGCAAATCCCAAGGCGTGGTGCCGTTTTTGAAAGTGGTGAACGATACCGCGGTCGCGGTCAACCAAGGCGGCAAGCGCAAAGGTGCGGTATGTGCGTACCTCGAAACCTGGCATTTGGACATTGAGGAATTCCTTGAGTTGCGTAAAAACACCGGTGACGATCGCCGCCGCACGCACGACATGAACACCGCCAACTGGATTCCTGATTTGTTCATGCGCCGCGTGATGGAGGGTGCTAACTGGACCTTGTTCTCGCCGTCGGATGCGATTGATTTGCACGACAAATTCGGCAAGGCGTTTGAAGAAGCCTACGTGCGCTACGAAGAAAAAGCCGCGCGCGGCGAAATGAAGTTATTCAAAACCGTGCCCGCCTTGTCGCTGTGGCGCAAGATGCTGTCGATGCTGTTTGAAACCGGCCATCCGTGGATCACGTTCAAAGACCCGTGCAATATCCGCTCGCCGCAAAACCATGTCGGCGTGGTGCACTCGTCCAATCTGTGTACCGAAATTACGCTGAACACCAACGACAGCGAAATCGCGGTCTGTAACTTGGGCTCGGTAAACATGGTGCAGCACATGACCACCGATGCGAACGGCGTCAAAACGCTCAACCACGCCAAGCTCAAAACCACCATCACCACCGCGATGCGGATGCTCGATAACGTGATCGACATTAATTATTACGCGGTCAAAAAAGCGCGTGATTCCAATCTGCGTCATCGTCCGGTGGGCCTCGGCATCATGGGTTTCCAGGATTGCCTGCATGAGTTGCGCATTCCGTACGCGTCGCAGCCCGCGGTGGAATTTGCCGATCAATCGATGGAGGCCGTCTGTTATTACGCCTATTGGGCATCGACCGAATTGGCTGAAGAGCGTGGTCGTTATTCGTCGTACAAAGGCTCGCTCTGGGATCGTGGCATTTTGCCGCAAGATTCAGTTGCGTTGCTACGCGAAGAGCGCGGTGGCTATGTGGAAGTCGATATGTCCAGCAGCATGAATTGGGACAGCCTGCGCGCCCGCGTCAAAGAATTCGGCATGCGTAATTCGAATTGCGTGGCGATTGCACCGACCGCGACGATTTCCAACATCATCGGCGTCTCGGCCTGTATCGAGCCGACCTATCAAAACCTGTTCGTGAAATCGAATCTGTCGGGTGAATTCACGGTGGTCAATGATTACCTCGTCCGCGATCTCAAATCACGCGGCTTGTGGGATGAAGTGATGATTGCCGACATCAAATATTTTGATGGCTCATTAGGCAAGATTGATCGCATTCCGGCTGATCTGCGTGAGCTCTATGCGACCGCATTTGAAGTCGATACCAGCTGGGTGATCGAGGCCGCATCACGTCGTCAAAAATGGATTGATCAAGCGCAGAGCTTGAACATTTACATGGCCGGTGCCTCGGGCAAAAAGCTCGACGACACCTACAAACTCGCATGGCTGCGCGGCTTGAAGACCACTTATTACCTGCGCACATTGGCCGCAACGTCCGCCGAGAAATCAACCGGTCGTGGCGGTGAATTGAACGCTGTTCCGGTGAGCGGTGGCATGGCCGCGACCGGTATGGGTGCCATGAGCGCGACGGGGTCGAATGCCAACGCGTTCGGCGCGACCGCGTACGCCGGTGACGGTGCGGTCGATCCAAACGGATTCTGCTCGATTGACAATCCGGAATGCGAGGCGTGTCAGTAAGACTTTAAATTTGATTTATCCGCAGCACAATTGAAACCACAACTGAAAAGGGACAAAGATGCAATTTCATATCTTCCAGGACACCCGGCTCGAATGGCGTTGGCAGTTGAGTGGTGACGATGGCAAGAAGCTCGCTGATTCAGGCGAAAGCTATCGTGATAAAGATGCGTGTCTGGATGCGATTTCGTCCGTGAAGGCATCCGATCAAGCGATTGTGCTGGAGAACGTAACGAGCTTGATGAACACCGAGCTGTTGCAGATGCCCGGATTTTTTAGGAAGCATTGAACCGAACTGAACTGTACTGAACCAAGCGGCGCATGTAGGACAAACCAGCAAGAAACGTGAGTGTCACACTTGCTGCAAGATTGGCCCACTAGACTTAGAGTGGGGGTGCGTTTCTGATACTGAACCAGCATCCTTGGCATATCCGTAACGCACCCTTTAGCGCAACCATTGCGCACCCTAACTTAACTATCTTCAAAGGAAATATCATGGGTCTAATGAGTTTTATGAAAGAAGCCGGACAAAAATTGTTCGGTCACAAAGAGGCAGAACATGCCGCTGTCGAAGCCGCCGCCGCACCGGATGATGCCGCGCTGAAAGCCAAAGCCGAAGACACCAACAAGGCCGCCGCGACAGCGATCATCGCCTACATTCACGCACAAAATCTGGACGCGAATGCGCTGGACGTGATGTTTGACGGGGCCACCGCGACCGTGAATGTTTATGGCGTGGCCGCCGATCAGGAAACCAAAGAAAAGATTTTGCTCTGCTGCGGTAATGTTTCTGGTGTGGCCACCGTCAACGACCGTATGGAAGTTGAAGCCGCGGCGGAAGAGTCTGACGAATCGACGTATTACGAAGTCGTCAGCGGCGATACGCTTTCAAAAATCTCCAAAACGAACTATGGCGATGCCAATAAATACATGGTTATTTTTGAAGCCAACAAACCGATGCTGACCCATCCCGATAAGATTTATCCGGGCCAGGTTTTGCGTATTCCCCCGATCTAGTTTTTAACGTTTCGATCTTTTTTTCAATTTTGAAATAGCTGTAAAGCAACAACGGCGCGGGTGCTGCGTCGAAAGCTGCAGAATTATTTTCTGCTGCTCAGTTCCCTAATTCGACCTTCACCCGCTGCCCACAATAATTATCAGGAGCCACATTCATGTCACTTACTTGGGACGATACCCCATCCGCCATTCCTTCCGTCGCCAGCGCCCCCAAGCAGCCGCCGCGCGCTCAGCCTGACGCCACGTTAGCCGCCCGCGCTCACGCCGCCACCGGCATCCTTGAGCGTGAGTATGGTCAGTCGCCGAGTCACATGCCCGCGCAGGCAAAGCCCGCCGCGCGTCCATCGGACATGACTGCTGAAACCGCCAACATGGACAACCGCTTCGCCCGCGTCCGTGCTGAAGACAAGCGCGTCATCAACGCCAAGACCGACGTGAACCAGCTTGTGCCATTCAAATACAAATGGGCATGGGACAAATATTTGGCCGGCTGCGCAAACCACTGGATGCCGCAAGAAGTGAACATGAACCGCGACATCGCCACCTGGAAAGACCCGAACGGTCTGACAGATGACGAGCGCCTGCTGATCAAACGTAACCTGGGCTTTTTCGTCACCGCCGATTCACTCGCCGCCAACAACATCGTGCTCGGCACCTACCGCCACATCACCGCACCCGAGTGCCGCCAATACCTGCTGCGCCAAGCGTTTGAAGAAGCCATCCACACCCACGCCTACCAGTACATCGCTGAAAGCTTGGGCCTCGATGAAGCCGAAATTTTCAACGCCTACAACGAAGTCAAATGCATTCGCGATAAAGATCGTTTCCTGATCCCGTTTATCGACACCTTGTCCGACCCTAATTTCAAAACCGGCACGTTTGAAAACGACCAGAAATTATTGAAATCGCTAATCGTATTCAGCTGCATCATGGAAGGCCTGTTTTTCTATGTTGGCTTCGTGCAGATCTTGGCGCTCGGCCGTCAAAACAAAATGACCGGTGCCGCAGAACAGTATCAATACATCCTGCGCGACGAATCCATGCACTGCAATTTCGGCATCGATTTGGTCAACACCATCAAGCTCGAAAATCCGCAGCTCTGGACCAACGAATTCAAGAAAGAAATTGAAGCCCTCATGCGCGAAGGTGTCGCACTCGAGTACGCCTACGCCGAAGACACCATGCCCCGCGGCGTGTTGGGTCTAAACGCCCCGATGTTCAAGGAATACCTTCGCTTCGTCGCTAACCGCCGTGCGCAGCAAGTCGGCTTGGATGTGCTCTACCCCGGTGCGACCAATCCATTCCCGTGGATGTCGGAACTGATTGACTTGAAGAAAGAGAAGAATTTCTTTGAGACCAGAGTGACGGAGTATCAGACGGGTGGGGCGTTGAATTGGGAGTGATCTGTGGCGAAAATTAGCATTCTTAATGGAGACGCGCGTGACGTACTCAAGGGCTTAAAACCTGAGAGTATCGACCTTGTCGTCACCTCGCCTCCATACGCCGATCAACGTATGACAACGTATGGCGGCGTTGCGCCAGAAGATTACGTCGAATGGTTTTTACCCATTTCTGCAGAGCTGCTGCGTGTGATGAAGCCAACCGGCACCTTCGTGTTGAACATAAAAGAGCGCGTGGCAAACGGCGAGCGTCACACCTATGTGCTTGAGCTTATCCTGGCGTTGCGCAAACAGGGTTGGCTATGGACGGAAGAATTTTGCTGGCACAAAAAAAATTCCTATCCTGGAAAATGGCCCAATAGGTTTCGTGATGGCTGGGAACGGTTGCTGCAATTCAACAAAACACGCCATTTCAAAATGAACCAGGAAGCCGTAATGGTGCCGACGGGGGACTGGGCAAAATCGCGGCTGAAAAATTTAAGCGACACCGATCGCTTAAGAGATGAATCCAAGGTCGGTAGCGGCTTCGGCAAGAAAATTGAAAACTGGATGCATCGGGATAAGGCCTATCCTGACAACGTGCTGCACATGGCAACAGAATGCGCGAACAGGGGTCATAGTGCTGCGTTTCCAGAGGCACTGCCGGAATGGTTCATCAACTTGTTCACCGACGAGAATGATACAGTGCTTGATCCCTTCGCAGGCTCCGGCACCACCCTAAATGTGGCACGCCGATTAAATCGCAACGCCATCGGTATCGAAATCGTGCCCGAGTATGTTGCGGCAATGAAAGGAAATCTGCACGAGCGTCAGCTCGTGTTGCTTCAGGAGCGTGCACCTTACGCAATACCAAAACTCGCACAAAAGCCCGCAACATCGGCGACCAAAACACCAGCGAAGCCAAAAACAAAATCAAAAACATCCCGCGCGAAAGCTGTTGTCTATGCCGCCGATTGAGCTTGCCGCCGTTCAACAATTTATTGAAGAACACATCGGCTCCGATTTTCACGATAAGAAAATTGACAAGCTAAAAAAGCTCACGCTCGAAGTCATCCTCAAGCGCAAGAATCCGTATTTGTTCAAAGCCAAAGGTGCCGTCACCGCGAATGACTTGATTGAGTCCGTGCTCGATGCCACCGTATCGTCTGGCGAAGAAACCGTTTTCGGAAATTTCTTCGAGCAACTCGCTATTCACGTCTGCGAGCAAACCTATGGCGGTAAAAAATCCTCAGCCACCGGCCTTGATCTGGAATTTGCCGCGAACCGCAAGCACTACATCGTCACTATCAAGTCCGGCCCCAATTGGGGCAACAGCGACCAGATTAAAAAGATGCAGGCCAACTTCACCAAGGCCAAGAAAACGCTTCGCACCTCAGGTGGATCAAGAGCCAACGAAATTGTTGCTATTGAAGGCTGTTGCTACGGCAAGGACGATTCACCCGACAAAGGCGAATACCAAAAGCTTTGCGGGCAACGATTCTGGAGCCTGATCTCCGGCAGGCCCGAGTTATATCGCGAATTGATCAAACCGCTCGGCCTGCGCGCCACGGAACGCAACGAACAAATCATTGCGTTGCGCGCCAAGAAATTGAACCTGTTTACGCAAGCGTTTCTTGAAGGCTACTGCAAGCAGGGTGTTATCGATTGGGATAAGGTTGTGCGGTACAACTCAGGGATTGGTTTGGCTAGTTGAAGTGATGGCATCTAAATAGTACCTGCCTGCATTCTCAGAAATTGCTTTTGGAGACCATCATGAACTGGAAATACGAAATTATTATTTATTGGAGCAACGACGACGATGCTTTCGTTGCCGAGGCGCCGGAATTGGCCGGCTGCGTCGCGCATGGCGCGACGCAAAGCGAAGCGTTAACCAACGCGAACGATGCAATGGCACTCTGGCTAAATACTGCGCAAGAGTTGAGACGCGTCGCACCAGAACCAGAGGGGCGGCGGCTGGTGTTTGCGTAACTCTCACATGACGCTATTTTTTAAAGACGAAGACTTTTCGGCTAACTAAAAAACTAATTCAAAGGGGAATGTTTATGAGTGATTCCGGCAATCTTGAGTTCGCCGTTTCAGAATATCGAAACCTAGCCGCGATAGTTACGATAAAGAGTTCCGGTGAATTGAGTGAAGAGAGACTTGTGGGGGAGTTAGCTTCTGCGCACGACTGGACCGAGCACGGCGCTCAACAACTTGTGGCGCTTGCAAAACAATATGGAAGTTTCATTCTGCGAGATGCGCTTGCACTTGCTATCGCGCTCGACATTGAAGACGGTGAATTGCGCTTGTGAAACAGTGCGAGGAAAGTCGACCATTTTCCCGAGCTCGCACAGACGTTGGACTCGCGACCGCAGTAGTGCCATTTGCAGCAGAGTTAGAAGCTATAAAATCGCAACTTCCGCGTCCAGAGCGGCATTGCATCCAAAAAGTCCTTGAACGGCACGCCAGATATAGAACTCACCATTGGTATTATTGACAAATACAACCAACTAGTTGACTGAAAAAATTCAAGGTGCTACCTTAATAACACCTTGTAGTCATCATCGTTCAAAGGCAGAAAATGGCCGTCACCACCACTTTAAAACTTCCCGAAGCGTTGAAATCACGGATCGCCAAGCTCGCCGAAAGCGCGGGCAAGACGCAGCATGCGTTTATGGTTGAGGCATTGGAGGCAGAGACGCAGCGCAGCGAATTACGTCGCGATTTTGTGGGCTCGGCGTTGAAGGCGGAGCAGGAGGTGGCGCAGTATGGTGATGTTTATTCGATGGATGCGGTGCATCGCTATTTCAGCGATAAGCTCGCCGGAAAGTCGCCTCGTCAGATCAAGGCAACCAAGCTCGCTTCGCATCCGGCCGCTGCGCTTCCCTCGACCCCGATCTTTACAACCTCACCCACCCGCACTCGCGCCGTCGCAGCAGCAAAAAGCAAACGCTAGTCTTTGATGGCAGACGTTTTTTACGCACCGCGTGCGCTGACCGATATTGATCGGCGGGCTGATTTTTTGTTGGCTCAAGACGTGGCGGCTTCGATTGAAACAGCATCGATTCTCATGGAGGCGATCGCGCACCTGAAACGCCACCCGCTCGTCGGGCGCATCGTCGAACGCGGCTTGCGCGAACTCGTTATCTCTCGTGGGCGGACCGGCTATGTGGCGCTTTATCGTTTTGATGTCGAGCGTGATTTCGTTTTAGTGTTGGCGATCAAGCATCAGCGCGAGTTAGATGTTTGAGGGCTAGTGTTCAATGTTGTTGACGGCTGATGTTTAAAGCCGCGTCGCGTGTTATTGGGTGGGAGATTTTTTTGCAAGGACAAAATTACACAAACTGAATGGTTGCGATTGCTAGCTAAGCGCCGTTTGAACCAGCCCTGGATTTGTGGAAGATGAAACATGAATCGGGCAAGCGTAACTGCTAATTGGTTTATTGCCAGCGAAAGATTTGCGGCGAATATCGTTGACTTAAAATACCGAGCCAAACCTGGCCTCTTCATAAAAACGCACTTGCCCAACTGGGAAGGAAAAATTTCACAATGACACACGACGAATTTGAGAGCCTGGTTGCACGGCTCGAACCGATGGCGAAGAGTAATCCATCTGGTTACGAGCTGCGGGTAATGCTGCTTGCGATGGCAGGCTACGCGTACTTGGCGGGGGTCGTTATATTGCTGATTTTATTGATCGGTGGGGCGTTAGCGGCAATTGTTTCGCTCAAATTTATTGCAATCAAAGTGCTGCTCGTGTTGGTTCCGATCATTTGGCTGGTGGCCAAGGCGATGTGGATTAAGTTTCCACCGCCAGAAGGTGTTGAAGTCACACAAGCGTTCGCCCCTGCGTTGTTCGCGATCATTGAAAAGCTTCGCAAGGAATTGCGCTGCGCACGCTTTCATCATGTGCTGATTACCAACGATTTCAATGCGGCGGTGTATCAGAATCCACGTCTCGGCCCATTCGGGTGGCATCGCAACTATTTACTCATTGGCTTGCCGCTGATGAAGGCGCTATCGCCCGCCCAGTTGGAAGCGGTCCTCGCGCATGAGTTTGGCCATCTGGCTGGTGGACACGGCGCACTAGGAAATCGTCTTTACCGCCTGCGTTTAAGTTGGGCCCGCTTGCTGGGGATGTTGGAGCATGAGCAGAGTGTTGGAAGGTTTCTATTTCAACCGTTTTTCAACTGGTATTCCCCTTACTTTAGCGCCTACTCCTTTCCGCTCGCGCGTGCCAATGAATATCAAGCGGATGCCGTAGCGGGCAGACTATGTGGCAATAAGGTTATGGCGGAAGCGCTGACGGGTGTTGCGGTAGTGGCAGATTATCTTGATACGAAGTTTTGGCCGGGTGTTCATAAACAGGCGGAGCGCGAGCCGGCCCCAGGGTTCGCGCCATTCCACGCCATGAGCACGCAATTTTCTCAAGCCGACCTTGCCGAAGGTGTGCAGACATCAATCGAGCTTGCGTTTAAACGCGTGGCTAATGTCGACGATACCCACCCCGCGTTTGGTGATCGACTCAAGGCCTTGGGTGAGTCGCCTACATTTATCGCACCTGGTACCGGTAGCGCTGCCGACACGCTGCTGGGTCAATCTCTGGGACGAATTACCGATTTGTATGATGAAGAATGGAAACGGGCGGTCACACCTTCTTGGCAGGCGCGATACGAATCGGTGCAAGCAGGGCGTGAAAAAATGGCTGCGTTCGCTGAGCGCGAGCGCAACGGCGAAACCCTGCCTGTAGAGGAAGCCTTTGAACACGCAATGCTTATCGACGATATCGGTGCAGGTAAGGAAGAGTGTCTTGCTCATTTACGTGTTTTGCATGCGCGCTCGCCCGAACATGCGCCCACCTCCTATCACCTTGGCGCGCGACTTCTGGCGCTGGACGATAACGCAGGTATCGCGCTTGTTGAAAAATGTATGGCGCTTGATGAAGAGTCTATATTGCCCGGCTGTGCGCTGTTGTTCGACTATTGCAAACGCCATCAACTTAACGCTGAGGCAGATCGATTCCAATCGATGTACGAGCAGAAGAGCGGTCATGCGCGCGCAGTTTATGAGGAAGAGAACACCGTTAGGGTCTTCGAATCCTTTGAGCCGCACGGGCTCTCGCCAGAAAAAATGGCCGCTTTTTGCGAACAGCTAAAGGCCATCAAGGAACTACGCAAAGTCTATTTCGTTAGGCGCAGGCTCAAGCATCAACCAGACCGCGAGTGTTTTTCGTTAGGCTTTGAGGTAACGCCATGGTGGAGCTGGCAGCGTAAATCTACAATTGACGAGGCGCAACGCAAAATACTCGCTGATGTCAACATGATGGGATCAACCACCGTCTTCTGTGTCGAGGGCGAAAACGTTACTTTCGCGCGCAAGTTTCGCAAGGTGCGCGGGTCTCGGATCATTTAAGTGTTCGGCACTCGCCGCGGTATAGCGCGCCCATTTCTTGCCTGAACTAACCAATTCACATGCTCCCGCCTTCAAAACTAATCGCACCCTAACCGACATCCTTACGCGCACAGTTCGCGCGAATGAACCCGTTAGTGCTATCGGCAGCGCCGCGCGCGGCAACATCATCTGGAACGGTGCGCGGCGCACTTGGGATCATGGAGGTGAGTGGGTTCACTGTTCACGTTGGATTTTGTATTTTTTATAGCACCAACAGCGAATTGTCATAGCTTAAAATTTAATAGCCCTATATCTAGAGCGCGCCTTCAGCCTAAAGTACCCGGAAAAGCGCGCTAGTTATAGGGTTTGTCTACGCGAAAATATTTGCCACGCTAAACTAACGTAGCTAACAATTTCTCCTCAGGAGCAATCAATGAGCGATTCTCCCAATCTAAATGCAGATGGCGCTGTCCGGATTTCCGTTTTTAGCAACGGGCATCAGGTGGCCGACACCACCCAGTTCGTGTCAGTGTCGGTGCATCGGGCCGTCAACAGGATTCCCGCCGCGACCTTGGTGATTGCGGATGGCGATATGCCGACGCAAACGTTTCCGGCCAGCGACGCCGCCGATTTCGCGCCGGGTGCCAAGATAAAAATATGCGCGGGATATGGCGACAACGAAGACTGCATTTTCGATGGCGTGGTGATCAAGCAAGCGATAAAAATCACGGGTGAAAATGTTGCGCGACTCATCGTTGAGTGCCGCGACGCCGCCGTGAAAATGACCATTAGTCGCAACAATGCAAACTATGTCGATCAAAAAGATAGCGACATCATCGCCACACTCATTGGTTCGCATAACCTGCATTCAGGGGTGGAATCTACTGCGATTCAGCATGCGGGATTGGTTCAGTGCTACTGCAGCGATTGGGATTTTATGTTGTCTCGCGCGGAGGCCAACGGGCAGCTGGTGATCGTGACCGATGGCGTGGTTGCTGTGGCCGCACCGCAAACATCATCTTCGCCTACGTTGTCGGTAACCTACGGCAATGACTTGATTGAATTTCACGCGGAGATGGATGCGCGTACGCAATTCGCGGCGGTACAAGCCGCATCGTGGGATCCCAAAACGCAGTCGGTCATGCTTGGCAACGAGGCCGCGCCTGCAGCGCTCAATGCACAAGGCAATCTGGATTCGGCAACGCTTGCCGAGGCCGTCGGCGCAGCGGCACTTAATTTGCAAACCGCTGCGCCGCAAAGCAAAGCTGCACTCGACACGTGGGCCAAAGCGGCGCAGGTAAAAGCCGGGCTCGCCCGCATCCGCGGCAGCATAAAATTTCAGGGCAGTGCCAAAGCGAAAGTGGGCGGGCTGATCGCGCTAAACGGCGTCGGCGCGCGTTACAGCGGCGATGTATTTGTGAGCGCCGTGCATCACGAAATTATTGATGGCAATTGGATCACGGAAGCAGAGTTTGGTGTCGCACCCGAATGGTCTGCGGCGCGCGCTGATTTCACTCCCCCTGCAACAAACATGCTGGCGGGTATGGAAGGTTTGCAAATCGGCGTGGTGTTAGCAACCGGCGGTGACCCAGAAGGCTTGCAACGGATAAAAGTTTCCACGCCCATGATGCGCGCCGCAAGCGATGGCATATGGGCGCGACAGGCGCAGATTTATGCCTCCGATGGTGTCGGCGTTTTCTTCCTGCTAGAGGTCGGCGATGAAGTGATTCTGGGTTATCTCAATAACGACCCGTCATTCCCGATTATTCTTGGCAGCGTCTACAGCAGCAAACGCCCGCCGCCCTCTGCATTGACGGCAGAAAATAATCTGAAAGCGATTGTGACGCGTAGCAAATTACGCATCGAATTCAACGACGATGCCAAAGCCATCACCGTGATTACACCGGGCGACAATAAGCTTATTTTTAGCGATAAAGAAAAATCAATTGTGGTGCAAGATCAGAACCACAACCGCCTCGAATTAAGTCCCACTGGCATTACGCTGGATAGCCCGAAGGACATAAGAATCTCGGCTAAAGGGTCGATTGCAATAGACGCCACGGGTGCAATAAACATCACTGCCAACAGCGATGTGAAAGCGGTCGGCCTGAACGTCATCTGCGAAGGCCAGGTCGGCTTCGCGGGCAAAGGTGCCGCCACGGCCGAGCTTTCCGCCGCCGGTACCACCACCGTTAAAGGTGCCATGGTGATGATTAATTAGCGTTGTTAAACCGATGAGGAGAGCCCATGCCAACCGCCGCACGAATAACTGATATGCATACCTGCCCGATGGTCACGCCGGGCATCCAAGCCGCTACGCCAATCCCGCATGTCGGCGGGCCGGTGGTGGGCCCGGGCGCGCCGAATGTCCTGATTGGCGGTTTGCCTGCGGCCAGAATCAGCGATAGCGCTGTATGCGTCGGTCCTGCTGCTGTCATTGTTGCAGGATCCGCTACGGTGTTGATCGCGGGATTGCCCGCCGCGCGCGTGGGCGATGCAACGAGTCACGGCGGCGCGATCGTGACGGGATTAGAAACGGTAATGATTGGCGAATAACCGTTCGGTATTGCGAGACTGTCGCTGGTAACGCTGCTGAAAATATCGAATCGAGACGCGATATTCAAAGCGTCGAAGCTCGGTAATTTCAGCTTTGCCTCATGCTCGACATCCCCGTAAAATGTGTATCGCAACTACCGATGATATTTACAGTCTGGTCATAGCTGTCCCATTGCCGTGCTCATCTCCTTACCACCTTTCCACCTGCCCCCCCGCGCCGCGCATCCGCCACAATTTAGAAAGTAATTAATGAACGTCCTCGAACCCAAACGCGAGCGAAATCTGCTCTGGTTGCTCGCATTTACCCAATTCACGCTGATCATGGATTTCATGGTGATGATGCCGCTGGGGCCGCAAATCATGAAGGCTTTCGATATCGGCCCGGCGGGATTTGCGACGGCGGTGTCGACGTTTTCGTGGTGCGCGGGCTTGTCGGGGCTGTTCGGTGCAACTTACATTGATCGCTTCGACCGCCGTCGTTTGTTGCTCTTCATGTATGCCTTGTTCGCGCTATCAAATCTCGCCTGCGCGCTGGCGCCGAATTTCTTGATGCTGCTGTTCGCACGCGCATTCGCGGGTATCGCTTCGGGCGTGATTGGCTCGCTGGTGTTGACGGTGATCGGCGACGTGATCCCCGCGCAGCGTCGTGGGGCCGCCACCGGACTGGTGATGACGGCGTTTTCGATTGCGGCAGTCGCGGGGGTTCCCGCAGGCGTGCTGCTGGGCGCGCATTTCGGTTGGGCGTCATCGTTTTATTTATTGACGTTGCTGTCGGTGGTGATTTGGGTCGCTTCAAGCAAGCTGGTGCCGTCGCTGCGTGATCACATGAGCGCCACCCCGACGCCCATCTCGCAGACCTTGCCCGCGCTATGGAATCTGGCGAGCGAGCCGAATCATCTGCGCGCTTTCTTGCTGACCTTCACCATGATGGTGTCGCACATGATGGTGATTCCGTTCATCGCGCCGACGCTGGTGGCAAATCACGGGGTGCGTCCTGAGCAATTGGCGTGGATTTATATGGCGGGCGGCGCGGCGACTTTCTTTACCTCGCGCCTGATCGGCAGGCTGTCGGATCGTTATGGCAAGCGCTTAATGTTTTGCTGGATAGGCGTGGTGTCGATTGTGCCGATTCTGTTTCTCACCCATCTGCCGAATCTGCCTTACTTCGGCATCCTCGCGTTCTTCCCGTTCTTCATGGTCGCCATGTCGGGCCGCATGATTCCGATGCAAGCGCTGCTGACTACCGTGCCCGATCCCGCCCGCCGTGGTGCGTTCCTGAGCCTGAACAGCGCCACGCAATCGCTCGGCACCGGCTGTGGCGCGTGGTTCGGCGGCTTGATGCTCACCAGCATGGCAGATGGCCATATTGAAGGCTACGATACCATCGGCATCATCGCGACGGGCATCGTCGTATTCGGCTTGTTTTGGGTGTTTCAGGTAAAGCCCGCCGTGACGTCCGCGAATGTGTCTGCGATGCCGGCATTTAAAACCTAAACACCCCTATCGGCGGGAATCTTCAGCCACTTATGTCTGAAGATGCCCGTCAATAAACGACTTTAAACTTTGTAACTCGTTAAAGGATATCTTATGAAACACCTCATCGCCGCGCTCCTCACACTGACCTTCATTTTTGCCCCCACGACGTCTGCGTGGTCAGCACCCGATACATGCGATGTCGTAACGACGAGCGAAGTCAATGCCGCTTTCGCCCCACGTGTGTTCGTTATTGATAATTCCGGGCCGGTTGCAGCCAAGCAATCATCCAAATTCGCACAGGTCTCGACGTGCACTTTTGTATCGAAAGGAACAACGCTTAAGGATATGCAGACAGTGTCGGTCTCGTTGCGCGTCGCAACAAGCGACACAAACGGTGTGACGGCCAAGGTGATGAAGGACGGTGTCGTCAAGCTGGGCGGCACGCCCGTTGATGTCGCGGGTCTTGGCGATAGCGCGTACTGGTACAACCTCGGTGGCGTTTCGCTTGTTGTTCTCAAGGGCAAGCGAAACTTGTTGAGCATCGGTGCCTCTGCACCCAAGCGCAGTGATGCCGATACGCTTGCGAACCTAAAGAAAATAGCCGGGACGGCGTTGGCCAAGTTGTGAGCGAACCCGTGGTCTTTCGGCGCTAATCGCGCCATGCTTGTGAACCATTTAAGCAATGTAGGCGCTGAACGCAAAATCGGAACAAAATAGCGCGACGTTTCATCCATTAATTTTAGGAGATTGCAATGAGTCACGCATCGATGTTGAAAGCCAGAAGACAAAATCAAAAGCACAAGAGGGAGATCGAAGTCGAAGCCAAGCGCGTGAAGCGTGAGGCGAAGCAGGCGGCGGAGGGACCGGTGGTGAAGAAGGAAAAAGTCAAGACTGAAAAGGTCAAGACTGAAAAAGTGGCGGCCGAGGCAGTGAAGCCGACCAAGGTTAAGAAAGTGAAGCTGTCGAAGGAAGAGTTGGGTCGGCAGGAATCGAAGAAGGGCAAGGCGTAACTGCATTCTCGCGAGTGCCAACTTCATTTTTGAAGTTGGAGATATCCATCGCGTTTCGACCGAACGCTGTTGTGCTGGCCGTTATTTTTTTCAGCCGGCACGCGCTTTTTTTCTTGTACTAAACCATAAATTCCAATGTCTTTTTCTGCTAAAGCGACCCGCGCTCTGAACACTATCCTTTCTACCACTGCCGTCGCAATGCTCAGTCTGCAAGCAGCAGCCACCACGGCGCAACCGGTGGAGCCGGTTCAGCATGAGTTCATCATCAAGAACTTCAAAACTGAAAGCGGCGCTGTACTCCCCGAGGCGCGGATTGTTTATGGAACTTACGGCAAATTAAATGCGGCGGGCGACAATGCGATATTGCTGCCGTCCCACTACATGGCGCAATTTACCGGCTACAGTTGGTTGATCGGCCCGGGCAAGGCGCTCGACCCAAACAAGTTGTTCTTAGTCAGCACTGAGTTGTTTGGTAACGGCCGGTCCTCGTCGCCAAGCAACACACCCGCACCGTTCAATGGTCCGCGTTTTCCATTGACCACGGTTCGTGACAATGTCAGCGCGGTTCATCGCTTGCTCACCGAAGAATTAAAAATCAAGCATCTGCGCGCCGTGATTGGTTTTTCGATGGGCGCGCAGCAAGCGTTTCAATGGGCGGTGAGCTATCCAGACTTCATGGACCGGATCGTGGCCACGGCCGGCACCGCCAAATCGTATGGCCATGGCATCGTGCGGCTCGAAGGTCAGGTCGCGGCATTGACCGCCGATGAAAACTTCAAGGCCGGTGACTACACCAGCCCGCCAGTAAAAGGGCTTGAAGCATTTGCGGTGGTTTGGACCGGTTGGCTTTATTCTCAGGAGTGGTGGCGCCTTGAGCGCTGGAAAGATAATGCTCCGCCGGGCACCACACTCGCCCAAATCATCGAACAGCGACGCAAGCGATTCATTCCTGGAGCAGATGCGAACGACCTGATCCTGCAGATGCGCACTTGGCAAAACCATAACGTGGGTGATACACCGCCGTTCAAAGGTGATGTCGAAGCCGCGCTTCGCGCCATCAAGATACCGGTGCTCTACATGCCGTCGGAAACCGACCTTTATTTCCCGATGACAGACGCGCGCTATGAAGCGGCATTCATTCCAAAGGGCGTCTTGCTGCCGATTCCCTCCCTCTGGGGCCACACGGCTGGCGCAGCATCCAACGCGGCCGATTCGAAATTTCTGAACGAGAATATCGCCGCCTTCCTCGATGGAAAATTGCCCGGTAAATAGATCGCTGAATGAGGTGGGTGCGGGTCGCTGACATGTTCATCGCAAGTCCCGGACACATTTTGTACTTTCAGGAACAATCGTTATCATGGTGAATACGGGCCAAGAATTCACTTTCTAGAGGTGAACGCCCGTAATATCTGAATTGAGCGCGTCTTTCTTGCGCTCCTTTTTCATCTCCCAACCCACAAATTCCCTCATGCCGCTTGATCCCAAAACAACCAAAGCCCTAAACACGATCCTAACCCGCGCGGTCGCAGCCCTTGAGCCGGGCATCGCGATCGGCGTTGCCAAGGGCGGCCGAATGATCTGGAGCGGCGGGCGGGGTTTGGCGAATATGGAAGCGCCAAAACCATTCACGCCATCCACGCCGTTTCGCATTTGCTCGATCTCAAAGCAATTTGCCTGCGCGCTGGTCATGCGTGAGGCGCGGGCCCGGCGCATCGCACTGGACGCGCACCCGAGTCGGTATTTGCCGTGGGCGAAGGCGCTTGATCCAGCGCTTACTATCGCGCTTCTGATGCAGAATAAATCCGGCGTGCGCGATCAATGGGTGATGGCAATGATGATGGGGGCGCGGGCCGAGCAGTGCTTCACGCTGGCGGATGGAATTGAAGTGAACCGCTTGGCGCCTGAGAGCATGTTTGCACCCGGCAGTCAGAATCTATATTGCAACGCTAATTTCGAAATGCTCGGCCAGATTCTGGAGGTCGTGACGGGCGAGACCGCCGCGCAACTTTTTACGAAACATATTTTTGTTCCGCTCGGGATGAAAGACACCTATCTGGGCATCGACACCGCCGAGCCGCTGGTGGGGGATGCGCGTGGTTATCGTTTTCACGATGGCGCGTGGGTCGAAGAAGAAAACGCGCTGCAATGGGCGGCTTCGGCGGGCATCGTCAGCACCGTGGAAGATTTATTGAAATGGGCGGCATGTTTGCGCGATCCGGTTGCGGCAGGTCTGCCTTGGGTTGCCGACATTCTGGGCACCACGCCATTCAACGATGGGGCCGCCGCGACCTATGCTTCAGGCATCAATCACTACACGAACACGGCCACTGGCCGGCACATGCTCACGCACGCCGGCGCCCTGCGCGGCTGGCGCTCGACGCTGATGCATTTCGTGAAGGAAGATGTATCGATTGCGGTTTTCATGAACCGCACCAATGCGCAAAAACCTTCGGCGAAGTTTCCGCACCGTATCGCCAACGAGATTGCGAGCGCGCTGGGCATCGCGCCAATTTGGCAGGTGCGCGGCAAGAAACAAACACGCGGTAAGTTTCCGGCCAGCATTCACGACGCCTATGTGTCGCGTGAACAGGGCCTCATGGTGCAACTGCGCAATCACAAAGGTCTGGCAGAGATTTTTTTGCATCTCGATTGGTCGCCGCTTTATCGAGTTGACGCACAAACATTTGTGACCGAAGATCGCGGCATTTCCATCCGATTTACTGATCCATCATGCAAGACACTGATGTTCGCGATGAACGCGCAGAACATTTATGCGCCGATGCAATGTGTTCTGCCACCACCTTCGCCGCCGCGAGCAGCCATTAAAAAGTTCGCCGCCATTAAGAGGTCCGCTCCCACGGCGAAGTTCGCCAAACCCGGGCGCTACCAGTGCGCGCCAATTAAGAGCACCGCAGAGATCGTGCAGCAAGACGGTGGCTACGCGATTTGCTTCACCGGCATCTTCGGTACCGGCACGCATTACCCGCTCACGCTGCTCAATGAAACTACGGCGTGGTTTGATCTCTCCCGCGGCGTTGATGAATCTCCACCTGGTCGCGTGCTGGTGATCTACGACCAAGGTGAGAAGCTCCTAGAGTTGAGCTGCATGTTGGCGCGGCGCGTGGTGTTTCGGGCTTAACTGATTCAAACGCCGCACCGAAATTAGACTGCCCTTTTTAATATTTAATTAATTTTCGTAGATGAAAAGCATCTCTCTGCGCATGTTTTCGATCGCTATTTTTCTCTTAGCGTGTTCTCTCGCCTTCCAAGATGACTGCAACAACGACGTAGATCCGTGCGGCAACTAGACCGGCTGGAACGAATTTGAAACAGTACGGCTGCGCATGAAGCAAGCAGACATGACCGCATCAGCATTCTGGTTCCTGCAGACTGCACGCGCAAGCATTGATCTCTAAATTGAAGTCGATTTCCCTGATCTCAAGACGGCGGCGCGCGGAACCCTGATGATGGTGGGTTTCGTGGGCCAGCTTTTTCACAGCCGTACCTTCTGGATTGACGACAACATGCCGATTGCGGGCTGGCAAGTTTATGGCGTCGGCCCGTGATCGAGAAAACTGAAGCGGGGACGCGTCTCGACTATGGCGCGCAACTTGTAAGAATCTTGCCCAAAACTATCGCCGATATCAGAGCCGCAATTGCAATTGAGAATTCGCTTGGTGAGCCTGACTTGACAACCAATTTCACGGGCTTCTGAAAAACGAACTGCGCAGACACATTCAGGCTTCGAATCAAACCCACCGACACTTCGAATATGTACTCGGTGACCTTTTGTGGGCCGGGTGGCTGCGGTGATGAGCTGAATAACCGAAAAACGTTTATCAAAGGCGACCGGGAAAACAACAGAGTGAGCGTAACCGAATTGCAGGTGGGAAGATCAGAGAGCCGGACAAGTTATAAGAAGAGTCCAGATAAAATATCTCCCTGACGCGCACCGTTCTTGGGCACGATGAAGCTTAGGTTGGGATGTTTATCGGGTTAGCGGGCGGTCTTTTCCCAAGCAAGTCTATGGCGTTATAATCGCGTGTTGTTTTCGGTGTGTGTTTTTAGTTTTTTGCTTAGCCTATGAGCTTTGTATCTAAAAACATGTAAATACGCATATCGTTCCCGGCGGTTACAGCATTAGTTTGAGGACTGATTCGAACTTTTGTTTGCGCTCTTTTGTTTTACTAAACATTTTAAAAAACACCACACTTATGCTTGAAGCTATTCGCACCGCCGCCCAATCATGGCTCGCCAAAGTTATCCTTGCTGTAATTACGATTCCGTTTGCGTTATGGGGCGTTGAGTCCTACGTGCGTTCAGCGCCGGGACAGGATTCGATCGCGACTGTAGGAGACGAAAAGATTTCGTCAGTTGAATTCAATAATGCGGTGCGCAACCAACTGGATCAATTCCGTTCGCAGTTTGGCAAAGATATCGACGCATCGATCATGGATAACCCCGAGATGCGCAAGTCGGTACTCGATCAACTGATTGATCAGCGCCTGCTGGTTAAGGCAGTGAAATCAAGTAATCTCACCGTTAGCGACCAATCATTGCGCGACTGGATTAGTAATGAACCCTCGTTTCAAGACAATGGCGTGTTTTCACCGGTGCGTTATGAAAGTATGTTGCGTGGACGCGGATCGAGTGCGAAATCGTTTGAAGCTTTGTTGCGCAGCGATCTCGCTCGCCAACAATTTGTAGAGAGCGTCGCGCTGACGGGAATCACTTCGAGCGCCAGCGTGCAGCAATATTTCCTCGCCGTGGACCAGTCCCGCGAAGTCGCGATTGTCAATATTTCGCCTGAGCCGTTTCAGGCTAAAGTTAAAATCACCAGCGAACAGGCCAAAGCTTTTTACGATAGCAAGCCGCTCGAATTTACCATTCCTGAACAAGTTCGCGCTGAGTATGTCGAGTTTTCAATCGATACCTTGGCGCCCACGATTCAAGTGCCGGCGGATGACATTAAAAAAGCCTACGAATCCAGCAGCGCGCGTTATATTCAAAAAGAAGAGCGCAAGGCTAGCCATATTTTGATTTCAGTGGCAAAAGATGCGAAAGATGCCGATAAAGCGGCCGCCAAAGCCAAGGCCGACACGCTGTTCGCGCAGGTTACAAAATCGCCCAAGGATTTCGCCGAGCTGGCCAAGAAAAATTCGCAGGATCCAGGCTCGGCAGCTAACGGTGGCGATCTGGGATTTTTTGGCAAAGGAATGATGGTGAAGCCGTTTGATGAGGCGGCATTTGCGGCAAAAAAAGATGAAATTATCGGCCCGGTACTGTCCGATTTTGGATACCACATTATTCGCGTAACCGAGATTCGCGCAGAAAAGTCAAAATCACTGGCGGAAGTCACGCCGGAAATCGAGGGCGAGCTGAAAAAGCAGATGGCTCAGAAGAAATTTGCGGAATTGGCAGAGAAATTTACTAACGCCGCCTATGAGCAATCAACCACATTAAAGGCGGCCGCGGAGGCCGTCGGCATGCCGGTCAAACAATCCGCCTGGATTAGTAAGGGCATGGGCGCAGCGCCGCCGTTTACAAATCCGAAATTGATGACATCGCTGTTTAGTGATGCCGTGATTAAAGACAAGCGGAATACCGAGGCGGTTGAATTGGCACCTAATTCGCTTGTCGTCGCGCGTGCGCTAGAGATTAAGCCTTCTGCGTTGCGCCCGCTGGCGGAAGTAGAGGCAGGCATCATTGCCCGGCTATCGCGCGAGGAGGCGCTCAAACTTGTGAAAGCAGATGGCGAGGCGAAATTGACAGCCTTGAAAGCAGGCAAAGCTGAAGTAACGTTTCCAGCAGCGTTGGCGATTAATCGAACGAACCCTGGCGGCCTAGCCCCAAACATTGTAGAAGCTGCGATGAAGGCGAGCACCAAAACATTGCCGATGTTTGTGGGCGTTGATAGCGCGAACGGGGGTTACACGCTGATTCAGATTTCCAAAGTGATCGAGCCTGCGCTCACCGATGATGCCAAGCTTAAAGCTGCCAGGACGCGTGTAGAGCAAGCTATGACGCAGCAAAAATTGCAGGCAACCGTGGCGGCTCTACGCGCGACGTCGGATGTATCTATTGCAAAAAATGCGCTGGACAAGAAAGTTGATCAATAACGGTTAAAAGTTTTTCGGCGAGATTTTCGTGAAGTTTGCAAATCAAGTCAGCAATGAAAACAATTATTGAGTTGAAACCCTAGCATGGCGGCGGACTTCGAAGCATTTTTGCTTATAAACGTCCGCCCTTTCTAGGGTTTCGGTTTTTTTGCATTCGAGAATTCAGCGAGCACGGCATTTAAAGCTCTGAATAACGTTGATACCGTAATGCAAAAATGTCGGCAATTTGTCTCGATGAATTGTGGCGAGATAAAGCCACCAGCAGTGCTACACTTTGGCATTGACGGCATAACTGTGTGGAATAAAATCGGCTAATGGCTACGGACTATATTCTCGAAACGCGTGACCTCACCAAGCAATTTCGCGGCTTCACCGCGGTCGACAAGGTGAGCATCAGTGTGCGACGTGGCAGCATCCATGCGTTGATCGGTCCCAACGGTGCGGGCAAGACCACCTTCTTTAATCTGCTGACGAAATTCCTGCCGCCCACCTCGGGCAGCATTGTTTATAACGGCCACGACATCACCGGGGAAAGACCGGCGCAGATCGCGCGGAGAGGGGTTATCCGCTCATTCCAGATTTCGGCCGTGTTCCCGCATCTCACCGTCATGGAAAACGTGCGCGTTGCGTTGCAGCGAAAGCTCGGCACCAGCTTTCATTTTTGGAAATCTGACCGCACGCTAAATCATCTCAA
>JBBRFJ010000001.1:0-61196 GCA_038224475.1 Burkholderiales bacterium | reverse complement strand
TGAACAGTACTGCTGCTTGGGGCGCTTGTGGTACTGCCTGTGCCGCGCTGACTGTATTGTGAATAAGTCGTTGCTTTCCCATCGGGAATGACAAAACGATCATCCACCGTGGGCGAGGTAAGGTCAGGCGGTACTTCCAGAGAGGCGATTTTGCCGCCTTGCGCGCGGTAATCAGTATTCTTGTTTGCGCCAAATAAGCCAAACATCGTACAGCCGGATACGGTGAGTGCCGCCACGACGCTCAGACCGCATATGCGAACGGCTTTGGGAACAATAAACTTCGACAATTTCGACATATTCAAGCCGATTCCTTTACAAGATCATGAATGCCAGCCGCGCTCATCGCTTCACGCAACTGCGCGTGAAACTTTGATTCGAACGGTAGAAGCGGAAGACGGATACCCGTTTCAATGAGGCCCATTTGATTGAGCGCCCATTTTGCAGGAATTGGATTGGGTTCCAGGAACAACTGATTATGCAGGCCCATGAGCCGGTTGTTGATTTCGATTGCCTTGGCACGCTCGCCGTTCAGCGCAGCCACGCACATTTCGTGCATCAGCCGAGGTGCCACGTTAGCGGTCACCGAAATTGTGCCATGCGCGCCTAAAAACATCAGCGCGAGCGTCGATACATCTTCACCGCTGTAAATAGCGAAATCTTTCGGCGCGCGCATCAGCAAGTCAGCGCCACGCGCCATATTGGCGGTCGCATCTTTGATGCCGACAATGTTCGGAATCTGCGCCAGCCGGATGGTGGTATCGCCGCTTAAATCTGCGACTGTGCGACCCGGCACGTTATACAGAATGACGGGAATATCGACGGCTTCCGCAATCGTGCGGAAATGCTGGTACATCCCCTCTTGCGTCGGCTTGTTGTAATACGGCACGACCGAAAGAGCATAATCCGCGCCAGCGCGCTTTGAAAACTCCGTCAGGTTCACGGCCTCTTTGGTTGAATTGGCTCCTGCACCCGCAATCACCGGTACACGTTTCGCCGCAAATTCTACGGCAGCTTTGATTAGCGAGAAATGTTCATCAAAATCAACAGTCGCAGATTCGCCGGTGGTACCAACGATGACGATACCGTCCGTGCCCTCGGCCACGTGCCAATCAATCAATGATTTAAGACGCGGATAATCAAGCTCGCCGTCGGGCAGCATGGGCGTAACAATGGCAACGAGACTACCGGTCAACATAAGCTTTAAGTAACCATGAAGAAGATGTCAGGAACAATCAGCGACCGCGTAGGTGCAATCACAGAAAAATAGGCAAGGGCGCATTTTAACCTATCCACAGCGCCGAACGCATTCCGCATTTGGCTGCCGGTTTTATACGGGCCTGGCATGGCAGCATGGGTTTAGCTAATCCTAGAGCGCGAATTGTCTATAAGGTCGTCTATAAAACCACTACTGTTAAGACCGGTGCGGCGTGATTGGGTTCCGCAGTGCAACGAACGCACTCATAGAGAATTCAAATTTATAGACTCGCCATTGCGTCCTTAATTTCGCGGTCTCGGGCTACCGAACGAGCCGCTGAAACCGCGATCATGGCGAGGCCAATTTTGTTGACCGCATCTGCAATATTGAATAACAACTCACGTGTGACCTTCATCTCGGGTGAATTCGAAATCATGATTAGAATAAAACACACAGGGTAAATTGACCACCCGATCAATATGAATCGCTTCATATTGTCCAGACCCGCAGAAATGGGTGCCAGCGTGTCCTCTTGAGCAGCTGTGACCACAACGTAAAGTAAGTAAAGAATCAGTAAAAAGGCAACACAACCCGCGATAAAAAGTGCCCATGCCTCATGAATTGCGCCCTGCCGGAAAAACACTTCAGCCGCATAACCTGTCGAAATCATGATCACATCCGCCACGATCAATGACACCAATAACAGACGATTTCTGGCCGAGCCAAGCAAGCTGGGAAATTTGATCAACATCAGCGGAGTGGTCAAAAGCCAGTCGACATAGCGTAATTCAGTTGGAAACTTTACCAAGGATTCCATCATGCCATCTCGAGGCACATATCCGAGCATCAGAGAATAGTTAATCGCCCCGATACCCAGATAACACGCGGCGATTGAGGCAGTTGAGCGAAATTCAGCGGGCAGCGAGTCCCGTTCCAGCACGAAATAAAATGTTGCAGCACAGAACGCGATGAACGTCATCAAGAACGAGTATTGGGTCAGCAATGTCAAACTCATGTTGCCTCCACAGGGTGAAAAAAGTGACTCTTGAATGCACTGCGCAGGCTCGACCGATTTTTATCGCCTTTTAGCCTTCAGGGAGGATAGCATTGCGCGATAGAGCGAATTAACTTTTCAAAATGTCGCAAAAATCTCCGCAAACCCAGAAGCGAGACCGTGTTAGCCTTTAACGTCAAGTTGTGCGAGGCCGTGCTTAATTTTATGGCCGTACGCAGACAAAAGCCGTGCCGAACCAAACAATCCAGGTTTCTTTGTGGTTAACCCGCACAACACAGCCTACTTAACCGATGTGGTCGGCACGCTAATGCAATATTTTTGATCATAAAGCCCGACCTCGAACCCAGCCGACACAGGAATTCTTATGAACACAAAAGCGACAGGAGTAGAATTTGCTGGCGATAACGTGTTTAGAAAAACACAGCGCGGCTATGAAGAAATCGCGCAAGAGACGCAAATATTGCATCCACAACTGCGACGATTTCTGGTGTTTGTAGATGGCGTGCGCACGCTTGACCAACTGATCGAGTTGACACACGTTTTAGGCAGCACGCGTGATGCGATCGATAGTCTATTTGCAGATGGTTTCATTGCGCTTAAGCGCGATCCCAATGCGGCTCTTGAACACGATGGTGCGCCGGAAAAAAATCCCTTTTCGAACGTCGCCGCGTTTACAGGCAACGTCGTGTCGTTACCGTTGCCGCGTCAACCCCAGCAACAAGCGGAGAGACCGATTGAACCGCCGCCTGTTGCGCAAACTGCTGCGCGAACGACCGCCCAACCCGCCGCGCGCGCGGGTGGATATTTCCCGCTAGAAACAGTCAAGGCCTACATCCTTGCCGATTTGCGCGTTCGCATGAAAAAAGATGCTGAACTGATTGCGCCAAAAATCACCTCAGCCGAAACCGTTGAAGACCTCGTCGTCATGATGATGCGACTGCGCGATATTTTGACGAAATACTCCAGCGCAGAGGAGGCGGAGCAGTTCATGAATAAATTTAGAAATATGTTGACCTAAACTGCTTCCGCGAAGGCGTTCATCGGCCGCATTTAATCTGCCTCTGATTTACGTTTAAAGTGCGTCCAAGCTTAGGCGCAGCAAAAATTGATTCACAACCTCAAGCATTGGCGGCCTTTTCCAAGCACATATTTGCCGAAGACCGCTCTAGATATAGGGTTTTTAGTGCCATTTCAATTTTTACGAATCGCCGCGATACGTTGAACCATCGCAGGCTTGGGTTCCCGGACAAACACATTTTCATACGCGATGACCTGCAATTCACCTCGCACCGCGTTCAGCAGCTCTTCAGGCTGAAGCAGAAATTCAGCGCGCGCAGGCCGTCCGAACTGTTCATTACCAATCGCGAATGTTTCGTAAATCAGTATCCCGTCAGGGGCGATTGCCGCAACAATGAGCGGCAACAACGGACGATACAGATAATTGGTCACCACCACCGCGACAAATTGCTGATTTGCAAACGGCCACGGGTTTAATTCTAGGTCGGCCGTAAATAAGGTAACTCCTGGAGGTGGCTCAACAAATCCGTCCACGTCACGATCTACCGCGACCACGGTATGACCCATCGCGGCCAGCGCGCGTGAATGGCGGCCCGCCCCTGCGGCGATATCCAAAACCTGTGCTGCGGCGGTATCCAGCACATCACCGCTAATGCGGCTCCGCTCAGCGCTCTGCTCTGGAATCATTTCAGCAAACCGCAGCACCCACGGCGAAGCTTGCAAAGCCGTATGCTCGGCATGCCGCTCAGCGGGACACGAAACGTTTAAATGATTTAGATTCATAGAATAATAGTAACCGAGGTCAGAGAGACTGGCCGCTCTGCGATAATTAATGATGAAAACGATTTCCAAATTCTCCGCCGCGGCAGCGATGACACGTGAAGCCTGCATTCAGCTCGACGACCAAGACGTATTAAGCCATGCTCGCGCGAGGTTCAGTTTGACCGACGACACCGTCTACCTTGACGGAAATTCGCTGGGTGCGTTACCCCGCACAACATCGGCACATATTGCCCACGTGGTTGAGCATCAATGGGGGCGTGATTTGATTCGATCGTGGAATCAGCATGACTGGATTAACCTACCGCAAAAAATCGGCGCAAAGATAGCCGCGTTAATCGGTGCCCATACCCATGAGGTCATCGTTGCCGATTCCACGTCGATCAATATTTTTAAGCTGCTCGCGGCCGTCCTAAAACTGCCGCGCGTGGCGGACGACGAAAACCGCCGTGTAATCATTTCGGAACGCGGGAATTTCCCCACAGACTTGTACATCGCGCAAGGTTTGAACGAGCTGCTTGAAAATAAATACCAATTGAAGTTAGTTGAGTCCGATCAGATCGAGCATGCGCTTGATAATACGGTTGCGGCAGCGTTGATCACTCAGGTTGATTACCGCACAGGGCATGTTCACAATATGTCCGCGCTGAACCATCACGCAAAAGCCGCAGGTTCCCACATAATCTGGGACCTCAGCCACAGTGCGGGCGCGTTGCCGGTTGCGCTGGCAGAATCCGGCGCTCAGTTTGCGGTGGGCTGCGGTTATAAATATCTGAACGGTGGACCGGGTGCGCCAGCCTATTTGTATGTGACCACATCGCTTCAAACGCAAATGTCGACACCGCTCGCAGGCTGGCTGGGCCATGCCGCGCCATTTGATTTTGCGACGAATTATCAGCCCGCAGCAAATATGAACCGATTTTAGTGCGGCACTCATTCAGCCATCTCGATGGCGGCGCTGGACTGCGGACTGGATACCTTTGATAACGTCCCGATGGTAGCGTTGCGGCAAAAATCATTGGCGCTGAGCGATCTGTTCTGGCAATTGATGGACGAACATTGCGCAGCATTTGGCTTTGCCTGCGTATCGCCACGCGAGCACGCGGCGCGCGCAAGCCACCTTTCATTTGCGCATCCGCATGCATATGCGATTATGCAGGCGCTGATTGCGCGCCACGTGATCGGCGATTTCCGCCAACCTGATCTCTTACGCTTTGGGTTTACGCCGCTTTACACCCGTTTTGTGGATGTGTGGGATGCTGTCAACACATTGCGCGAGGTCATGAACAAAGATGAATGGAAAGCCGTGCAATTTCAGACCAGAAATGCGGTCACATAACTTCCTAGTCTGTTGCTGGCGATTACCATGCTTCATAAAGATTGAATATTCCTATGCCTACACTTGCCCCAATCCGCATCGAGTACGACCATCCTCTACATCGTAGCGTAGGCAGGCTGGACACGAAAATTTCCACCAACCACGCGTGGGCAAAAGTTTTATTCGAACCTTCACCCGCCGAGAGAATTGAGCTTAAAGCGAAAATAAAGCGATTGTTAAAGGAGAAAGACGCCGTATTGGTCGCGCATTATTACGTGCATCCTGATCTGCAGGATTTGGCCGAAGAAACCGGCGGCTGCGTTTCAGATTCGCTCGAAATGGCGCGATTTGGCCGTGACCATCCTGCCAAAACCGTGGTCGTTTGCGGCGTGCGATTCATGGGCGAAACCGCGAAAATACTGAACCCTGAAAAACGTGTGTTGATGCCGGAGCTGGAGGCGGAATGCTCGCTTGATCTGGGCTGTCCGCCGGATGAATTCAATAAATTTTGCGACGAGCATCCTGATCGCACCGTGGTGGTTTATGCCAATACCAGCGCCGCCGTTAAAGCCCGCGCTGATTGGATGGTCACGTCCAGCATCGGGCTTAAAATCGTTGAGCATTTACATGAGCAAGGAAAAAAAATATTGTGGGCCCCGGATCGCCATTTGGGTAATTACATTCAGGCGCAAACCGGCGCGGACATGCTGATGTGGCAAGGCTCGTGTATTGTCCATGATGAGTTCAAAGCCTTTGAGCTGGAAGAATTGAAAAAGCAGCATCCGCGCGCCAAGGTGCTGGTGCATCCTGAATCGCCTGCCAGTGTGGTGCGGTTGGCTGACGTGGTCGGCTCAACCACCCAGATTATTAGGGCCGCACAAACGCTTGACGCGACTGAATTTATTGTCGCGACCGATAGAGGCATTTTTCACAAAATGAAGGAGGCTGCTCCGGGAAAAATATTCATTGAGGCGCCCACCGCGGGCAATTCGGCAACCTGCAAGAGCTGCGCGCATTGCCCGTGGATGGCAATGAACGGCCTGACAAATTTGGCCGAGGTTTTAGACAACGGCAAGAACGAAATTGAAGTGGATGCAGAAATCGGTCGGCGGGCGAAACTTTCGATTCAACGAATGCTGGATTTTGCGAAGGGCCTCAATCTTGGAGCGGGCATTGTCCAATCTCCCGGCGCCGGCCTACACGGCGTTGGCCCCGCTTAAATCTTTGCGAGCTCGCGCCTGAACACCGCTTAGGCTCAACGTCCAGTAGCTGTCCAACCCACCCGCGCAACAAACTTTTTGTTCCCCGATAATGACCACCCGCTTTCAAGCCGCGCTGAACAGTGATGAAATTTCGCTAATGGCGGAAATCTCCCACGCGCTCCTTCCTGCCCATGGTGCGCGCGTCGTGGAAATTGTAAAACGAGTAACAGATCAAACGCGCAACGTCCGTGAAATTGTTCAGACGCTGGCGGTCGGTATTGACGATGCAGAAAAGCGCGCTTATTTTGTGCGTCGTGCCAAGCTTGCGGTTGAAAAATATCGCGCGCAACAAACCTTCTTTACCAGAGGTCCTGGCTCTGGTAAAGAGCGTTGTCTGACAGCTCTCACGCTTGAACAAAGGGCATGCGCCGAGGAAATTGCGTCAGTGTCGCTGGGCGCGCAGGCCTCAGATTTGATCGCGCGCTATGCCTCGTCAACTGATAATTCGCGCGACTTTTTTGAGCAGCTCGCGACGCATCTCGCCACCACAAAAGCGCGCACCGCGCTTTACAAAGCGGCGCGAAAGTTAGCCCAGGTTCGTAAAGCCAAGCAGTAGCCACGGCGACAGCCATTAGGGCGATTAGCCTTCATGTCTTGAGTTCATTTTTTATACAAATCGCTGGCGCGGTAGTTGCGATGAACGTGCCGCAAACCCACCAAAATAGCCGCACTTACCGGCAGCGCGAGTAATAAACCAAAGAAACCGAATACCTGTCCAAACGCCAACAAGGCGAAAATGACGGCGACAGGATGCAAGCCAATTCGATCTCCCACCAGCCACGGGGTAACCACAAAGCCTTCCAGCAACTGGCCCAAGCCAAACACGGCCCATACCATCATCACGCCCGTAATAGAGGGGAACTGCATCAACGCGGCTACGGTGCCTAACAGCAGGCCTATGCCGATCCCAAGGTAGGGAACAAATACCAGAATACCGGTGATGAGCCCTACTGGCAGCGCAAATTTCAGCCCGACCAGCCACATTCCCGCCACATAAAATACGGCCATCAACATCATCACGCTGAGCTGTCCGCGCAAGAATTCTGAGAGCACTGCATCGATCTCACGCGCGAGCGTCGACACGGTGTTGTAAAAGCGTCGTGGCACCATCGAATCAACGCTGGCGACGATGCCGTTCCAGTCGCGCAGCACATAGAAAAGCACCACGGGGAGCAAGGCAAGGTTCACCATAAAGCCGACAACCGCCATGCCGCCCACACCAACCGAGGCGAACACACGTTTGGCAATGCCGCCAGCGTCTTGCAGATTATCGGTTACAAACTGGCGGAATACGGTCGGATCGAGCGTGAGCGAAGTGCCCAGCTTTTGATTCACCCAAGGCAGTGCAGTGGTTTTGATTTGATCTACGAGCGCTGGAAATTGCTCTACAAGCTGCGATATTTCGGTGTAGAACAGCGGCAGAATAATCACCAGCAGCAACACGACGCTCAAAATAAGCAACAGCACCGCCAACGCAGTGCCCAACGCGCGCGGTACCCCTCGCGCAGCGAGCCAGTTGACCAATGGATCAAAAATGTAGGCCAGTATGCCCGCCGCTAGAAATGGTGCCAGGATCGGCGATAGCGTCCACAGCAGCAATGCAAAGACAATCAGCACCGCGATCAGCGTTGCCAGATGCAAGTCCAGCCATGCGAGTGGGCGAGCGTGCGCGCGTCCGTGAAGCCGTGTAAGCCACTGAGGGCGGGGCGGTAGGTGCGATTGAATCAACGAACGTTTCGGATTAGGCGTCATTTCCAGTAAAATTTGATTTTGTTGCAAGTATGCTAACTGAAATTACGCCAATTTCAACGGCTCAATTTACCAGCCTATTTGTTCGCTCTTTGCTATCTCTTTACGGTCTCTCTGCTGTCTCTTCCAACTTTTTCTTTTATGAAGCCCATGGCACCAAATTCTCTTCCCCCCTCTTCACTTTCGCCGCTGACATATAAAGACGCGGGGGTTGATATTGATGCAGGCGACCAACTCGTCGAAAATATCAAACCGTTCGCCAAACGTACCATGCGCCCCGAAGTGCTGGGCGGCATTGGCGGATTCGGCGCGCTGGTGGAAGTATCAAAGAAATATAAAAACCCGGTGATGGTGTCGGGCACCGATGGTGTCGGCACAAAACTGAAACTGGCGTTCCACTTGAACAAACACGACACCGTTGGCCAAGATTTGGTCGCCATGAGCGTGAACGATATTCTGGTGCAGGGTGCGGAGCCAATTTTCTTCCTCGATTATTTTGCCTGCGGCAAATTGGATGTACCGGTCGCGACGGATGTGATCAAGGGCATCGCTTATGGCTGCGAGCTGGCGGGCTGCGCGCTGATCGGGGGCGAAACTGCCGAGATGCCATCAATGTATCCGGCAGGTGAGTATGACCTGGCGGGCTTCGCCGTCGGCTTGGTTGAACGCGACGCGATCATTACCGGCCTGGCGATGGCGTCGGGCGACATCGTGTTGGGTCTGAAATCGAGCGGGCCACATTCGAATGGCTATTCGCTGGTGCGCAAAATTATTGAACGATCAGGCGTGGATTTGAACGCGCCTGAAAACGCGCAATTAGCTCTTAACCTTATCGCGCCGACGCGGATCTACGTGAAACCGTTGCTCGCCCTAATGCAAGCGATGTCAGTGAAAGCGATGGCCCACATTACAGGAGGCGGCTTGACGGAGAATATTCCGCGCATGTTTCCGCCGCACGTGAAGGCCGTAATTGATCGCAAATCATGGGTCGCGCCGGGTGTGTTTGCATGGCTTCAGCAGCATGGCAATATCGATGATGCCGAGATGGCGCGGACGTTTAATTGCGGCATTGGCATGATTGTCGTTATCGCCAAAGACGATGCCGAACGCGCCGCCGAATTGCTTCGCGAACAGGGTGAAATCGTATTTGTGATTGGTGAAATTCAAGCGCGCGCGGAAGGGGAAAAGCAGGCAATTGTGCTTTAGCCTTGATCTGTTTTATTCAGTTTTTCTGCTGGTTTAGATAGCAGCCCGCTGATAGAAATCACAATGGCCATCGCGGCCAAGTATGCTGCGGTGCGCCGGAGTCAACTCCGCACTACAAGATCGCAGACGCGATGCCGACCACCGCAATTTGCGATACCGCAGCGCTGCGAGACAACTCGCTTAGCGCCGTTGGCTTACGATGCACCATCATCTGGAACGCGCCAAACAGCAACACAGCGGCTGCCAGCAGGCTCGATGGATTGGTAAATAAATGCGTGGCCATGCTGCCCACCGGCTTCCGTGCTCGCTTTACTTTAAATGCTATTTTGGCCGCGATACTTTGTACCAATCTAATCCTCAGAGCGTCTTTTGCAATAAGTGCCGGTCAACATCCTCGCTAACGAAACAGCATTTTTGCGAGTAAAGTTAGGAATGTAATTTTTGCTAGAACCTAGCCATTGAGAAATATCAGATTTAAAACCCCAGAGCTAGCGCGGCTTCGCAAGCAAAAGTGTGTCGTAACGCTTGCAGGTGCTGGATGTTCTATACTTTATTCACGCCATTTATCTATTTCTCATCGCAAACCATGAAATCGATTGTCATTCTAATTTCAGGCCGTGGCAGCAACATGGAAGCAATTCTAGGCTCTGCGCTGCCGCTTGACATTCGCGCAGTGATTTCCAATCGACCTGACGCAAAAGGATTGGAGACGGCTACCAAATTGGGAGTACGGGCGATCGGGATGGATCATACGGCCTATGAATCTCGGGAGGCGTTCGACGAGGCGCTGGCGAACCAAATCGATGAGTTCAAACCGGATTATGTGGTTCTGGCGGGTTTCATGCGGGTTTTATCGGAGCCCTTCATCAAGCGTTTCGCGAAGCGCATTATCAACATTCATCCGTCGCTGTTACCGGCGTTTCCGGGTCTGCATACCCATCAGGCGGCGATTGATGCAGGCGTGAAAATCCATGGTGCCACGGTGCATTTCGTCACGCCAAAATTAGATCACGGCCCGATTATTTCGCAGGCGGCGGTGCGAGTCACGCAAGACGACACCGCCGATTCTTTAGCCGCGCGCGTGTTGGCGGCAGAACACCAACTCTACCCGCAGGTATTGCGCTGGTTGGCTGAAGGACGAGTCGATTTAAAATCGTCAGGTGTCGTCCAGGTTACCGGATTAAACGTTCGTTCAGAGCGCAGAGCACAGCTACTTCTGGTGCCGATGGAATAATGTCGGAGGATGTTTCGGCCTAAGGTTGTGACCAACAGTTTCGATCTGGGTTGGCGGCTCGCGATACATTATTTTTCTTTAACAAGTCGAGCCCGCCCCGTGACGCTTTTGAGTAACACTCCAAATAATAAACCCGCCATCCAAGGCGTGCATGACATCTCGGCAAGCATCGTGGCTAATCCTTCTAAGACCAAACATGTGTTTTTTCGGCCGTCTCTCTTGTATCTGGCAATTGCCATTTCAGTGGTCGCACACATGCTCGCGTATTGGGTGACGCCGCATTTCATCAGTGTCTGGAACGAACCCACGCCGAGCCGATTTGATGCTGTCATTGTCGCTGGCATAAGTGAAAGCACGCCGCCGCCGGTCTCTCAAGCAAGCACGCGAGAATCCGTCCCACCGCCGCCCGCATCGGTGTCGCGCCCGCGAAAGCCATCTTCAAAAACCGCGGCACGGCCGCCGAAGCCCCTAGACAATTTATTAATGTCCCAGCCAGACGAACAGTCAGTCCAACGAAAAAATCCCAACGAAATTGACGCGCTCGAGTTTCCCGATCTCGCGGCAGCACAATCAGCAGCCATTGCAGCCGCAACCATTGAGCCAATCCCTGACCCCATTCAGGCAGCGGCCATCTACCCATTGTCGGCAAATAAGCCCGTCCCACAAGCGAATGATGCAGCCCGCGAAAAATCCATTGAAAGGGCGAACGTCAAGGAAGCCAGCGGGGATACTCCTTTGCCGCAGTCTTTACCAAGCTCGCGTCTGGGATCATCACGAACGGACGTTGTAGGCCCTGACTTTCCAGGCAGCATCAATATTGATTACAAAATGACATCGAGCGTAGCCAACGGCGTTGCCAATTTGGCATGGAAACGCAATGGCGACGAATACGAAATAAATACGAGTATTCAGGCAACCGGATTTTTTACCAGCATGTTTGTTGGCGTATTCCGGCAGACTAGTCGTGGAGAAGTGACCAGCGATGGCGTGCGCCCCAATTTTTTCTCGCTCACGCGCGGTGATGCCGCCGCGGACACCGCCGAGTTCAAGCGCGCCACCAATGAACTAAAAATTATCAAACATGGTGAAACGCATTTGCTGCCGTTACCCGAACGCATGCAGGATATGCAGAGCTTTCTTTTTCAAATGGCGCACGATGTAGCGCTTTTGAAGGCAGGACAGGACGTAATTGAGGTGCAGGCGACCAATGCACGCAAGGTTTATAAATATAAATTCAGGCGAACTGGCGAAGAAACCGTGCAAACCCAGCTAGGCCCGCTGGCAGCAATACATTTAAAGAGTGAGGCCGCCGACCCGGAAGACGTCTATGAAATTTGGTTGGCGCCGCAATATTTCTATATGCCCGTCAAACTTAAATTTTATATGGGTAGATTTCCTATCGAGCAAGTTGCAAGCAGCGTGCGGGTCAGCGAACCTCAACAAAACGCCCTCGAAACTGGTGTTCGCAAATAGGCCGAAACGTGACTCCGTTAAGCTGCACGCCCTTTAACGCACCCAAACGCGATGGAACGCTTAAGTATATTGCCCATAAATTTTAGAAGATTTGGGCCGGCTATTCTCGTTACTTGGCTAATTTTCTCAGCTAAATTTCCCAAGAGGGGCCTCGATAAGCGATAATAGCCAGTTATGCCAATAACTCACGCACTCTTTAACGCCCTAGTCGAGGCGCTCACGCTGGTCTTGCCGCTGGTCACTCCCGCAGACATGAGCCTGAAGCTATTTTTTCGGGATCGTCCCAAGCTGGGTCATCGCGACCGCGGTTTCATCGCTGAAACCGTATTTGCGGTATTGCGTCATCGTCGCCTGATCGCTCATTTCTCACCCAAAGCCAATCCACGCGCGATGGCGCTTTTGGCGATGACGCGCTTCCAAAAAGTCAGTATCGGTGATTTAAACACTGTCTTGAAACGCGATGAAGCGGTGTGGCTCCAAGAGCTCAAAGGCAAAAATCCGACCGGCTTGCCGCTCGGGGTCGAAGCCGAACTGCCTGATTGGGTCTTGAGCCGACTCAGTAAATTCATGTCGGATGACGAAATCATCAAGTTGGGTCAATCGATGATGCGACCAGCGCCATTGGATTTACGTGTCAATTCGCTCAAAGCCAAGCGTGACGCGGTGTTGAAGCGTTTTGAACAAGAAGGTATTGCATGCGTGCCGACGACTTATTCGCCGCTAGGCATTCGTCTGGCCGACAAGATTTCGCTTGCCAAACATCCGGCTTTCCTTGAAGGGTTTGTCGAAGTTCAAGATGAAGGCAGCCAACTGCTTGGCCTGTTACTGGACGCAAAACGTGGCGAAATGGTCGCGGATTTCTGCGCGGGTGCCGGCGGCAAATCGCTACTGATTGGCGCCTCCATGGCTTCCACCGGTCGCCTATACGCATTTGACGTGTCCGAAAAGCGTCTCGCCAACTTAGGCCCTCGCTTGAAGCGATCTGGGTTGTCGAATGTGCAAGCGATTCGCATTGTCAGTGAGAACGACACTAAAATTAAGCGCCTCGCCGGCAAGCTGGATCGTGTGCTAGTTGACGCGCCGTGCACTGGTTTGGGTACCTTGCGACGCAACCCGGATCTGAAATATCGCCAATCCGAGGCTGGTCTGGCTGAACTTAACGTCAAGCAAACCTCCATTCTTAATGCAGCCGCTAAACTCGTCACTTCCGGCGGGCATCTGGTATACGCCACATGTAGCCTGCTGCGCGAAGAAAATGAAATGATTGTCGAGGCCTTTCTCAGCACGCATGCTGATTTCGCACTCGTCTCGGCGGACGAAGTTTTCAAGCGCCAAAAAATTGAACTGAAAGGGATGGATCCTTATCTCCGGCTATCACCGCAGACGCACGGCACAGATGGCTTTTTCGCGGCTTTGTTAGTACGTTCCGGCGCGACCAAGGCAGCGGCAAAAAACGGCCCTAAAGCACCCGCGAAGACCGACGTAGAATCGACAGACGCTGATAACGATGCCGCAAAAACCAAACGTACCGCGCTGTCGATCGCCAAGTCAAAATCCAAAACCGCAGCTAAAACGGGCAAGGCGGATGTAGCACAAACACCGAGCATGCCCAAAACGCGCAAGGCCAATAACAAGGCGGCGCCTAAAACAACACCAAAGACCAAAGCAAGCGTCAAATCCGTCGGTTCTGTCGCGGTAGCTAAAAACACGTCCAAGAAAACAACCACCGCGCGCAACCCCACCGGAAAATGATTTCTGCAGGTTTTGATTTAGATGCGGTCTTGCATTCATTGGTCTCGGCGCAAGGCGCGATGCAACTCGGATCGTTGGCAACTGCAGGTACCTTGGCTTGGCTGGTGGCGCGCGCATTGCGCGCAAGGCTACCTGAAAATCTGGATCCGGGCATACGCAAAATTGGCGCAGGCGGCGCGAACCGGATTGCGTTTCCTCTGCTATTTCTAATTTTAGCGTGGCTGACCCGACTAGCACTTCTCAAATTTCATCCCACCCCTCTGCTCAATATTGCAATCCCGCTGATTGCGTCTTTTGCCGTGATACGCCTCGCGGTTTATTTGTTGCGGCACTTGATTCCACCGAGCGCATTCCTAAAGTCATTTGAGCGTTTTATCGCTTTCGCCGCATGGGGATTCGCGGCACTGCATCTGACCGGTGCGCTGCCTGAGATCTTGCTGGCGCTCCAGGAAATTCAGTTTCCGATTGGCAAGCAGAGTGTAACGTTGCGCCAAGTGATCGAGGCGGTTTTGTCCGCTACGGTGACTGTCTTCGTGGCACTCGGGCTGTCAGGCTTGATCGAAAAACGCATCATGAGTGCGGCCACTGTTGATATGAGTTCGCGAGTCGTCATCGCCAAAATCCTTCGTGCGCTCTCACTGGTGTTCGGCCTCCTGATCGCCATGCAGCTGGTAAATATTGATGTCACTATGCTGTCCGTATTTGGCGGCGCGCTGGGCGTGGGCCTAGGATTTGGCCTGCAAAAAATAGCGAGCAATTATGTCTCTGGCTTTATTATTTTGCTGGATCGCTCGGTCAGATTAGGCGATTTGGTCACCGTCGATTCGCGTCACGGCTTGGTCGACGCGATTCGCTCGCGATATACCGTCATCAAAGGTTTTGATGGTACTGAGGCCATCATACCCAACGACACGCTGATCACCAACGTGGTTATTAATCACGCGTTTGCTGATCGGAGCGTCGCCGTCAAATCAAATGTGACTATTTCCTACGATAGCGATCTCGATATCGCGATACAGATATTAACGACCTCAGCGAAGGAACACGCGCGCGTCGTCAGCCAACCCGCGCCGCTCGTGCTTGTCACCCGCCTGGGAGAAAACGGCATCGACCTCGAGCTGACGGTGTGGATTAGCGACGAAAATCAAGGCCAATCAGTACTTCGATCTGATCTACTACTGGAAATTTGGCGAGAGTTTCAAAAAGCGCGGGTGCGAATTCCTGCCCAGCAGCGCGACATCCAAGTCACCGATAGTATCGTAAAAAGTTTAATTGTAGACGGCAATGAGAATTCGAGCGAAAACACGAGCGCCGCGATTAGCACAAAGCCGCAACCTAAGTTAACCACGTAAGCTCTAAAACTTTTGTGTCTTAGGCCCCATCTAAGGGAAATAGCGGGTTCGCTGAAAACGTTTCAGCGTAAAATTTATTTTCAATTTAGTCGCGTTTTTCTTCAGGAGATTTAGTTGGACATTTCTTTTTTGAACGGTTTGATCGAATTGCCATGGTGGGGTTACATCGTGGTGACGCTTGCGCTTACGCATGTGACAATCGCCGCCGTCACCATTTTTCTTCACCGTGCGCAGGCACATCGGGGGCTCGATCTGCACGCAATTCCAAGCCATTTTTTCCGCTTCTGGCTATGGTTGACGACCGGTATGGTGACGAAGGAATGGGTCGCGATCCACCGAAAACACCACGCCAAATGTGAAACCGCCGAGGACCCGCACAGCCCGATGCACTACGGCATCAAAAAAGTTTTAACTGAAGGCGCCGAGCTCTACCGGACTGAATCCAAAAATCTGGAAACGCTTGAAAAATACAGCCATGGCGTTCCAAACGACTGGATCGAACGTAACGTTTATGAGCAGTATTCTTGGCAAGGCGCAGGCTTGATGTTGATTACCAATTTGCTGTTGTTTGGACCGCTCGGTGCGACCATCTGGGCCGCGCAAATGGCGTGGATTCCAATTCACGCCGCGGGCGTCATCAACGGCATCGGCCACTTCTGGGGCTATCGCCACTACACCGTCAACGACACCAGCAAAAACATTACACCACTCGCGTTTTGGATTGGCGGAGAAGAACTGCACAACAATCACCACGCCTTTCCAACGTCGGCACGTTTTTCGATGCGCTGGTATGAATTCGACTTGGGCTGGTTATATATTCGTGCGTTGGAAACAATGGGGCTGGCCAAAGTCAAAAAAGTCGCGCCAAAACCGAAGTTCAATTTAGATAAAGCAGTCTGCGATATCGAAACCGTGCAATCCGTCATTGCGCACCGATTCGAAATCACCACTGGCTATGCACGCTCATTAAAAGCCACATGCCGCGATGAAATCCGTCGCTTGCGCGCTGATGGCAAGGCGTTCAGCGGAATGCGCTCCAGCCGCGGCTACAACCGGTTTAAAGAATGGATGATTGCCGACCGCAACTCTTTAGCCGTTGAGCATCAGCAACACCTTGACGCGGCGCTCGGGAGCAGCAGCGTGCTGGAAAAAGTCTATGCATTCAAAAAAGAATTAATGGCGACGTGGGAACGCTCGACCGTTTCTAAAGAAGAATTAGTCGCGAACTTGGAAGATTGGTGCAAGCGTGCCGAGGCGTCCGGCATATTGGCGCTACAGCAATTCTCAAAGAAGCTGCGCGCTTATACGTAATTTTAGTTAAAACTCTAGTATTGGCGGGGCTCTTCAGGAAATTCTTCTCGAAACGCCGCGCCTAGACTAGAACCGATGTTGCACAAAGCAAGTTTGTTGGCTGCGTCGCTTCCAATCTTCGCAATACAAAAAACCCGCTCTTGAGCGGGTTTTTTGTATTGCGAAACGGGCGAAATAAAAATTCGGTTACTTCAGCTTTGTCTCTTTGTACATCACATGTTTCCGAGCTTTAGGATCAAATTTCATGATCTCCATTTTCTCGGGCATGGTGCGTTTGTTTTTGCTAGTCGTATAGAAATGACCGGTACCAGCAGTGGATTCGAGTTTGATTTTATCGCGCATGATTTTTCCTTTGGGCTAGTATTCGTTGGCTTAGACTGCGACGCCTTGAGCGCGCAAATCGGCTAGGACAACATCAATGCCCTTTTTGTCGATCGTGCGAAGCCCGGCGTTAGTCAAGCGCAAGCGCACCCAACGGTTCTCGGATTCAACCCAGAAGCGGCGATTCTGCAGGTTGGGCAGAAAACGACGTTTGGTTTTGTTGTTGGCGTGAGAAACATTGTTTCCCACCATTGGGCCCTTGCCCGTTACTTGGCAAACTCGTGCCATAAAGCACCTCATTAAAACGTTGATAAAGCGCCCCGTCGTTGAACAAAGCGCGGACCGAGAAAACCGGTTCCATTGATTGTTGTATGGTTTGGTCCCCACTAACTTTTTTGTATCGGACCAGTTTGATAGATCGAATAGTCAAAAACGTTAGTCGAGCCCAAAATTATAACCAAAACCAAGCACTTAGCGCAAGGTGTTTATCATTTTGCGACTCCGTTTAACCCATCATTCCCTGCTCTGCGAACGATAGCGATGCGCCCGGCGCAACAATAAAATGATCGAGTACCCGCACGTCTATCAGCGCTAATGCGTCGGCTAGCGTTTTGGTGAGTGATCGATCCGCCTGGCTGGGGTTGGGTTCACCAGAGGGATGGTTGTGTGCAAAGATCACTGATGCCGCGTTATGTGCAAGTGCTAACTTTACGATTTCGCGTGGGTAGACGCTAGTTTGTGTTAAAGTGCCGCGAAAAATTTCCTCAACTTTTATCACCCGGTTTTGACTCGTAAGGAAAACTGCCACAAACACTTCATGCGGCAAGCGTGCCAAGGTTAGCCTTAGGTAATCTCGTACGGATTTGGGCGATGCGAGCGCATCGGTCAGCTTGATATCCTCGACCAAGGCGCGTCTGGCCATCTCGATCACGGCTTGAAGTTGGACATATTTTGCCTGGCCCATGCCGCGGATCGCGCAAAGGTCAGCTTCGCTGGCTGCGAACAACCCATTCAAACTTCCAAACTTGGCGACAAGATCGCGCGCCAGATCCACCGCACTTTTGCCTTTCACGCCAACCCGCAGGAATATTGCCACCAATTCCGCATCAGAAAGCGCGGCAGCGCCTTGCTTAAGCAATCGCTCGCGGGGTCGCTCATCTTCGGGCCACTCGGTTATTGACATATTGAGCTCGTCATATTTTTATACCGTTATAAGTCGCGAATAATGCGCAGAACGTTCGCTGATAGCTCCGACAATATTTGTGCGCTTATGAAATATTCGAATCTTACTGGGTTCTGCATACGTTAGAATTCGGACCATGACGAGCCCTCCCCAATCTGCTACGCCGGTACCACAGGCCAGTGCTTCGGCCGAGTCCCAGCCAATGTCTGCGTCAAACTCGGCGGGCATCAAACCTACGGTGAAGAAGCGCTCAATCGTGCTGGGTATTACAGGCGGCGTAGCAGCTTATAAATCGGCAGAGTTAACTCGCCTACTCCAAAAATCGGCGTTTGATGTGCAAGTAGTCATGACAGATGCAGCGGCCAAGTTTATCACCGCGACCACATTGCAGGCACTTTCCGGAAAGCGCGTATTTTCTGATTTGTGGGACGATGAAATCCCGAATGGCATGGCGCACATCGAGTTGTCGCGACACGCGGATGCCATTCTGATTGCGCCAGCCACGGCCGATTTCATCGCGAAACTCGCCAACGGCCAGTGCAACGATTTACTGTCCACACTTTGTATCGCACGTAACGCCAGCGCATGCCCGCTTATGCTTGCACCCGCAATGAATCGTGAAATGTGGGAAAACCCGGCCACACAGCGAAACGTGGCGCGGCTACGGGGAGATGGCGTAATCATCTTGGGGCCTGATGCCGGTGAGCAAGCATGCGGTGAAACAGGTTTGGGCCGGATGTTGGAGCCTGCAATCTTGCTTGGAGAAATTGAAACTTTCTTTGCTTCAAAAAGCTTATTTAAACCGCTTGCTGGCATCACCGCATTGGTCACGGCTGGTCCAACTTTTGAAGCGATTGACCCAGTCCGGGGCATTACCAATTCCAGCTCGGGGAAAATGGGTTACGCGGTGGCAGAAGCGCTGCGCGATGCAGGTGCTATTGTCACGCTTGTGACCGGACCAACTTCCCTTCCAGCACCAAGCAATACAAATACCATTCAAGTCAAAACCGCTTCGGAGATGTTGGATGCTGTAATGCATAAAATAAGCGACGTTAAGCTATTTTTCGCGGTAGCTGCTGTTGCCGACTACACACCCATAATCTCGCATTTACAAAAAATGAAGAAGTCTAGCGATAGTTTAACGTTAGAACTAAAATCCACTGTTGACATCCTGGCGACGGTAGCAGCACTTCCTAGGCCCCCTTTCTGTATCGGCTTCGCGGCAGAAAGCGAGAACGTCATTGAATATGCTCGCAAAAAGCGGCAGGCCAAGCGTATCCCCGTAATTGTCGCAAATTTGGCAACCGAGGCGATTGGCGCAAACGACAATGAGGTCACGATTATTGATGACGCAGGCGAACATCCGATTCCAAAAGCCGGCAAGACAAAAATCGCAAACGACATCGTCACGCACGTGACCAAGCTTTATTTGACGCAACATATTTCCCAAGGCACTGAAAGCGCTGCAAACAGCGAAACCTGTATTGCTATAGCGCCAACAGCGAGCACGTCAACCGAATCTACCAAAATACCGCGAGCGCTCAATGCATAAGCTGGATGTCAAAATTCTGGATGGCCGCCTTCACGACCAGCTTCCTCAGTATGCAACCCCCGGCTCAGCCGGACTGGATTTGCGTGCGTGTATTGAATCAAGCATGACGCTAAAACCTGGCGAAACCAATTTGGTGCCATCCGGTATTGCCATTCACATTGCCGATTCGGGCTACGCGGCGCTGGTATTGCCGCGCTCAGGCTTGGGGCATAAGCACGGCATCGTGCTGGGGAATTTGGTAGGCCTCATTGATTCGGACTATCAAGGTCAGATTTTTGTGTCGGTCTGGAATCGCGGCCATACTGAATTTACGATGCAGCCGATGGAGCGTATTGCGCAGCTCATCTTGGTGCCGGTCGCTCAGGTCGAATTCAATATTGTTGACGAGTTTTCGGAATCGGTGCGGGGCGAAGGTGGATTTGGCAGCACGGGCAAAAAGTAATCCATTCGGTAAATTTAAGCGCCATCTCCATTGCAAACGCAGGTAGCGTGCGTTGCGGACGGGTTCCAAAGTTAGTTCGAAAAAGCCAATCGAAATTTTTCCACATAGCTTCATTTCAAAATCCTATTTGTCGAGTGCACCATGATCAAAACACTGGTTCGAGCTACATTTGCGGCGTTACTTTTTGGACTATTTTTGCCAAACCAAGTAGCCCACGCCCAAAAGGCCGCTGATGAAAAACCACAAACAGGCCTGCCCAAAATCACGCTCTCAGTCGGCGGGCAGACCGTGCATGCTGATGTTGCGGCCACTGAAAGCGCACGCCAGGTAGGGCTGATGTTTCGCAAGCAAATGGGCAAAAACGAAGGAATGATGTTTGTATTCCCGCAACTGGCATACCACGCCATGTGGATGAAAAATACTCTAATTCCGCTCAGCGTCGCGTACATGGATGACAGCGGCAAAATTCTTAGCATCCACGAGATGCAACCACAAACGGAAATTTCTCACCAAGCAGCCGGGCCGGCTCGCTTTGCGCTGGAGATGAACGCCGCTTGGTTTAACACCCACAAGGTTAATGTCGGCGACACGATTAAAGGCTTGAACAAAGCTCCCAAACCAGACTGAACAATGACCGCTTCAAACCTACCGTCATCTACACCCAACCAAGTTCACTTACTATCTAAACCATCGCCAAATCACCAAGCTAGTTTCAAGCCGCGCCAAAATCGTCAGACTTCCCAACGCAATAATGTTTGGGGCAAACCTTAAGGGATAGCAATGAATAACAACCCCAATAACCCCATTAACCCCGCAAACGGCACTGGTGCCGCAAAAGCAATCGCGGCCACCAACACAGCACTTGCAATCCTTTTTTTCGGCGCAGCGATGGTGAGGCCTGCGGTAGCGCAAGTTGCGACGGACAACAATACCGCCAATAAATCAGCTGGAACCACCTTGCGATATGTGGGCGGCGACACACGCGTGGGAGTGGGCTTTGATAGCGAACTTAACGGACGCGCGGAGATTTTTCAGGTGATGCAAAGTGCTGCGGATTCCGCCACTCTCGCCGAGGCATGGGCGGCACGTCACGCAGGCGGCCTAAAACTATCGCGCAATTGGCTGGGCTCTGAAACCAGCGTAAATAAAGTTTTTATCGCGGCTGATCAGGGCGAAAACAATGTGCGTAAGCTCACGCTTGGCGGTGGGCAAGAATATCAAAACTGGTACTGGACCACGTATTTAAGTAAAGGCCTGACCGGCGCGCGTCTTACCGACAGCGCCACGACGGCGGCCACCCGCACGATCACTGGTGCCGATGCGGGCCGCCCGTTCGAACAGGATGTCACCACCACTACCGTGACCAATGTCTTCCAGCGTCCTTTCGAATGGGGTGTCGGCGCGAGGATTGGCCACTTTTATGAAGCCAAGTTATTACGTTTAACCGCTGGCCTTGATTACGATACGGGCAAATTTTCAAATCACCAAACCACAGCGTCACTGGTCGGTGAAAAGTTTTTCGAGGGCAGCGGCATTTCACTGGCACTGTCGATCGAGGCTAACCGTCGCAACGGGCAATTTGTCACCGACCGAAGCGATACCCGCGGCATGGCAACGTTACGCTATGAGTTCGGCGCGCCGCCATCGAATTTCCGTCCTAGCAAAATTACCCGAACAGTAGTGTCAAGCGAGCGGGTGCCAGATCCAAGCTGGAAAGCTCCCGAAGTGATAACCGCAACTCAAACCGAGACTTCCGCAGGCGCGAGTACAAACTCACAGACAACGTTGCTGAGTGCCGTGCCTGCCGCAAAGGATGCACAAGAAACCTATTTCGATCTGGGCGGATCCAAGCTCAAACCCAAAGCCATCAAAGAGCTTGATGAACTCATGACGCGGGTCGAAAGCGCCAAGCCATATGCATCGATCAAGGTCGATATCACCGGGCACACTTGCCCGACCGGTTCGGACCGCAATAACTTTCCGCTGTCGCAACGTCGCGCAGATGCCGTGAAGAAATATCTGGTCTCCAAAGGCATTGCGGCGGAAGTCATCAAAACAGTAGGCAAAGCGGGCAAAGGCGATTCAAAGTATCCAGAAGGCAAAGGCCTGGGCTTCCGCCATCGCCGCGCGGATACAGAAGTCGTCATTTCCAAAGCGGTCCCTAATCTACCGGCCACTGCAGTAGCGCCAAGCAAGCCCTCGCCTTCACTAAATCTCGCAAACACCACCGCCACCGCGCCGATGATTGATCGTCAGGTATCGCGTGAAGTGATTGAAGATGCGCCGAATCCGTGGAGAGATCGTGCGCTTCGTAATTCCGTGCCGCACAAAACCAGCGTGGATGTTTATCGATTCACGCAGACCTCAGCCACCGATACATCTGGGACCCGGCGCTTTTTGAATCGCCCGCCAAACGCCGTAAACGACAGCGTTACCGCGGCCTGCGGTGCGGTCACGACCTTTAATGTTCTTGCCAACGATACCGACCCAGAAAATGACGCGTTAACGATCACCGGCGTGTCAAACCCAGGCAAAGGCAGCGCAACAATTGCAAGCAATAAAATTGCCTATACGCCCAACCCAGCCAGCTGTAGCGCAGGCACCGACACCTTCACTTACACCATTAGTGATGGTAAGGGCGGGACCGCGACTGCAACCGTGAACGTCGCTCTGCAGCCACCCGCTGCGAACGAGCCGCCAATCGCCGTAGACGACACCTTCACCGTCGCCTGCGGTGCATCCGCGACCCTTAATGTGCTGGCCAATGATCGAGATCCAAACGGCGATCCGTTGCGCATTACGTCCCTAACCTCACCGCAACAAGGCTCGCGCGTCTCGATCGCTGCCGATGGAAAAAGCCTGCTGTTGGTCCCCGCGATATTCTGCTTCAACACAGATAGCTTCACCTACACAATCAGCGATGGACGCGGCGGCGTGTCAACTGCAAAAGTCACCCTGATAGATCCATAAGCCAAACTTTAATCTGCATCAAAAAAGCCGTCGAGTGAAAACCTGGCGGCTTTTTTATCGTTGCAAAAAAAGGCGTTCGCGCTGCAATCGGTTAATTCGCATTTACTGCTCGCGCGGGTTTTGACATAAGCTTGATCAGGCCGACCACCGCCAAGATCGGGATGGCAATAAATATCGCAAACGGTAGAAACACCATCAACAACGCGAATAGCACCGCTACGATAGATGCCACCGCCGCAACGGCCAGCGCTCCAACCACCATCACGCCGGTGCCCGCCAGAACGAAGGCGACGAGAATCGCGGTCAGCACCAATACCGGAACCGCAATTGCCCAGCCGAGCGCGGAGTCAGAAATATCTTCATCAAACCAGACCAAGGTGCCCGGGTCAACCGAACCTGCCAGCCAAGCTGACAGTGCGACCGCTGCCACCGCAATGGCTATCAATATGAGGACTCCAAAAATGACCTTACGACCTGTTGACGATCCCATGTTCTGCTCCCGTGTTGTTTATGATGTGTTGATGATGGGATTCTGGTGCACACAGACGTGATCTAAAAGTCAGAAACGATGAAATGCAGAATTTGTGGGGCAAATTGAAACACGAGCATTGGCGAGCAATTACAAGCAGAAATACCTGAAGACGCGCTTCAGTACTAGCGTTACGTTTCACAGCTGATCGCGGTTCAAACGGTCGCCAGCCAATGAATAATCTTGGCATTCTTCGAGATACCGCGCCCGACCGAGAGTTTTAGTCGGGCAAACGCAAGGCGTTCACGTGGGCTCGAGACTCAGCAACCCCTCTAACCACGCTGATTAGTCATCGCTACTCAATTGCGAACTCATCGGCTCATGGCTTCGCCGGAACCACTTTTTTCACCGGCGGCTTTTTAGCGGAGTCGATTGTAGAGGTTGAGGCCTTCGGCTGCGAGCCTAGAATCATGGTGGCGAAGCGATCACGCAGCGTTGCCTGACTGCTGTAGTTTTCCATCTGTTTGCTGAGACTACGATCCAACTCCAGCAACCGGTCAGCGGGCGCAGGATGAGTGGAATAGAGCAGGCTAAGCCCGCTTTGTTCGGCGCTGATATCTTGCAAAATCTGGATGACGGTCGGCAAGCCGTAGGGGTCGTATCCTGCGCGTGCAGCGAGCACCATGCCCATGCGGTCCGCCTGGTATTCTTCGTCGCGATCAAGCGACAGCAAGATCATGGACTTCGCTTCGCCGATACCGATCTTTATCGCTTCTTTCCCTAAAACGCCGGTTTTTGCCTTGGCATCGACGACCGCTCCACCAATGGTGAAAAGCGCATTGCCTTTCAACTTTTTCTGATACGCCTTTAGCTGATGTTTTTGCACCACATGGGCGACTTCATGCGCTAATGCACCGGCTAATTCGGCCTCGGAACGCATTCTAAAAAGTAGGCCAGTGGTGATGTATATCTGTCCGCCAGGGGCCGCGCCGGCATTGGCGAGTGGCGAATCCAGCACTGCAAAACGCCACGGCAAATTCGGGCGCTCCGAGCGCGACGCGATGACGCGGCCGACTTGATTAACATAGCGCTGAATACGGTCACTGTCATATAACGGTGTGGCACCTAAAATGCCCGACATTAACTGCTCGCCCAGCGAAATTTCTTCGGCTTCAGAAAACTCCCTGAACGCTTCCGTGCCTGATTTTGCGATGGAAGAAATCGTATCGACGCTCGGAATCATGCCGCCAATGCCGCTTCTGCTCCCGGGCAAATTATTTAGCGCAGGCATCCCTGCGCAACCGAAGACAACGATGACGACCGAGCCGAGCAGCAGTGTTGAAAAGATTTTGCTCATTTCTTTTCTCCCCGGCTGTTGGTGCTGCTACTTGTCCCGCTGGGGTTGGCCACGTTCGCATCGTCGATCGCGTCTTGTGCAAGATAGGCGACACGGCGGAAAGCCAGGCGTCCTTGTATGGCGAAGCGATCTGCATCGGCCTGACTGGCCTGAAAACGCGTTAGCTTTTCAAACTCAGCAGGATTCAGCTGCGCACGCTCCACATCTTCACGTGAGAAACCGCGAATACCCACAGTCGCGCTTTGGCCGCGGGTGTTACTGCGCGAATTACCGGACAGCAGACGGTTAAAGCTCGCGAAGAAACCGCCCGATGATTCATTTTCCACCACAGTCGCGCCACCTCTGAGGTGCATCATGCGCACCCAGCCGATATCGTTACTTTTTACTATCTTCACACGGCTCCAGGCGCCGCGTCGTTCCAGAATTTGGGTGGGCGTTTTTTCTGCCAGCACGCGAATGAGCGTCGCCGAATCATCGGGTGCCTGCCGCAGCTCTGTCTGGCGATTAGTGAGGCTGGTTTCTTCAGCGTAGACTGAATGCGGCAACAGCGCAAACGCGAGTATGCCCAACAGCGTGAACCAAACAAGATGGAAACTTTTCATGCGCGCCGCCTCCCAAAAAACATATTCTTATAGTGGGTAAGGTCTCACATTAGGCGTGCCATGCCTATCCCGTCAATAGGGTATTGAGTGAAAATGCCATCTGTTCGGTGTTTGATTTGGCCTTTATGCAGCCACGGTGCAGCTGTATGGCACACGCGTAAGAGCCTTAAATACCCAATCGCTTCCAGATAGTTGACGGCAGGCCCGCCTGATTAAGCGTGTAGAAGTGCAAGCCTGGCGCGCCGCCAGCCAGCAATTTTTCACACATGTCGGTCACCACATCAAGCCCAAACGCGCGGATCGACGCAGTGTCGTCGCCAAAACCCTCCATCTTGCGGCGAATCCAGCGCGGTATCTCAGCGCCACAGGCATCGGAAAAACGTGCCAATTGCGAAAAACTGCCAATCGGCATCACCCCGGGCACGATTGGAATATCAATGCCTTTGGCCTCCACCTGATCCACAAAATGAAAATAGGCGTCGGCGGTGTAAAAATATTGCGTCATTGCGGAATTTGCGCCTGCTGCCACTTTTTCGCAAAAGCGACGTAAGTCTTCTTGTGGACTGCGGGCTTGAGGATGATATTCAGGATATGCCGCTACTTCAATCGCAAAGTGATCGCCATGCTCACTGCGAATAAATTTCACTAAGTCGCTGGCATGACCAAGCTCGCCCGCTACCGCCATACCGGACGGCAGATCACCCCGCAACGCGACAATGTGATTGATGCCGCCCGCCTTATATTGATTTAATATTTCTCGAATGCTGTTACGGGTTGAACCGATACATGAAAGATGGGGTGCCGCTTCATAGCCTTCCGACTGAATCTCCAGCACGGTGGAAAGCGTGCCATCCTGCGTGGAGCCGCCCGCACCGAATGTAACCGAGAAAAACGAAGGTTTCAGCTGGGCAAGCTGCATCCGGGTCTCGCGTAGTTTGGCGACACCTTCGGGTGTTTTAGGCGGGAAAAATTCAAAACTAAATTTTTTTTCGAAATCTTTTTGCATGACTATTTCCTTGCGTTTGCACCAAATGATATTGCGCAAAGTCTGACGATCAAATGCGACCATGCCAGTAACTTCTCCTGCGGAATACGGAGCCGACTACTGCACAAACTTTAAATTCACGCCACTGTTTTACGAGCACTCATAAAAAACGCCGGCAGTCTTATCGACGACCGGCGTAATTTTTACGTCACTTAAATTGCGAATCAACCAACGTGGTTAATAACAATCAGTTTCGTCATTAATAACGATAAGTGTCGCCCTTATACGGACCTTGTGTCGACACATTAATGTAAGCAGCCTGCTCTTCGCTCAGTTGTGTCAATTGCGCGTTCAATTTTGTGAGTTGCAAGCGTGCGACCTTCTCGTCAAGATGCTTCGGTAGCGTGTAAACGCCGATGGGGTATTTCGCGGTGTTGCCGAATAGTTCCATTTGCGCGATCACCTGATTCGCGAACGATGATGCCATCACATAGCTGGGGTGGCCCGTGCCACAACCCAGATTGACCAAGCGACCTTTTGCCAGCAGTGTAATTTTCTTTCCATCCGGGAAAATCACGTGATCAACTTGCGGCTTGATCTCTTCCCACTTACATTTCTGCTCGATGGTGGCAACATCAATCTCGTTATCAAAGTGACCGATATTACAAACGATCGCTTCGTTCTTCATTTTCGCCATGTGCTCGAAGGTGATGATGTGGTAATTGCCAGTCGCGGTCACGAAAATATCAGCCTTGTCCGCGGCGTAATCCATCGTTACCACGCGGTAGCCTTCCATGGCAGCTTGCAACGCACAGATAGGATCGATTTCCGTAACCCAGACTTGTGCAGACAATGCGCGCAGTGCTTGTGCAGAGCCCTTGCCCACGTCGCCATAACCCGCGACCACGGCAACCTTACCCGCGATCATCACGTCGGTGGCGCGCTTGATCGCGTCAACCAGCGATTCGCGGCAGCCATACAAATTATCAAATTTTGACTTGGTGACGGAATCATTAACGTTGATTGCCGGGAACGCCAACTTGCCGTCTTTGTGCATCTGATACAAACGCATCACGCCGGTGGTGGTCTCTTCAGTAACGCCCTTGATTTTGGCAAGGCGTGTTGAATACCATGTCGGGTCTTTGAGTAGTTTGGCCTTGATCGCGGCGAACAAAATACGCTCTTCTTCCGCACCCGGATTCGCCAGCACCGACAAATCTTTTTCGGCTCTAGTGCCGATGTGCAGCAGCAAGGTTGCATCGCCGCCATCATCCAGAATCATATTCGTGTAGCCGCCGTCTTGCCATTCGAAAATGCGGTGCGTGAAATCCCAATATTCTTCAAGGGATTCACCCTTGTAAGCAAATACCGGTGTGCCGGCTTCGGCGATGGCCGCTGCAGCATGATCTTGTGTGGAGTAAATATTGCATGATGCCCAGCGCACTTCCGCGCCCAAGGCTTCTAGGGTTTGGATCAGCACGGCGGTTTGAATCGTCATGTGCAATGAGCCGGTAACCCGCGCGCCTTTGAGGGGCTGCGCGGCTGCGAATTCGTCGCGAATCATCGTCAAACCCGGCATTTCGGTTTCAGCGATTTTAATTTCTTTGCGGCCCCATTCGGCCAGATTTAGATCAGCAACGTAGTAATCGTTGTTGATAAGATTTTTCGGTTTCAAAATTGCGTTCATGTTGTTGTCCTTAGCGTGTGCCGCAGGATAGCGGAGATAGATGTGTGCAAATTGCTTGACGGTTCCGTCGCGAATAAATTGCAGACGAAAAAAAGCGCCCGCAACCATTCAAGATTGCGGGCGCCGTTGTGATCTTGTCGAGCCTGGTTAGACCTAAATTGCTATGAAGGTGTAATCGCAGCGCCCCTCGACCCGTTCAAGTATAAACGAATTCTAATTTTTTTGCGCGGCTGCGTGAGATTGCAGCCGCCACTCAGTTAGCAGTCACTAATTTGGGCAAATTAAAGCGGTGACTGCGGGGCGCTGTGCCTGCCAAACGCAGCTCTTGCGCAGCGCAATCAAGTATCAACCAAAACACAAAATAAAAACTCAGCCCCTCGGTCCAAATTTATATTTTTCAGCGTCTTTCTTGGCGCCTTCATCAACCGCTTTCACCTCAACAACAGCTACTGGTGCCGCCGGTGTCGGCATCAAACCAAGCTTATCTTTTACCATCAATGAAGCTAATATCAGCTCTTCGCTATCCGAGGAAGCAAATTCATCGAGTCGTCCAATCGCATAGTCGCGATCCGCCACCAGCTTTGATAAATCCAGATCGAAGCCAGCTTTTTTAGAGCTAACTTTAAGGTGGGCTAAAAGTTTTAATTGTTCTGGATCCAAGTAGTTCTCCCCGTCAATGATATGTCGTCCCTCCGAGGGACCGCGGAAATTAATCTTATGAAGGGTATCCGCTAAATCTTTTATCGGACAATTCTTATGTGCCATTACTATAAACGGGGTTGCGATGGCTCGCAAGGCGCGCCGCCTTACGCAACAAGCGAGAACAAAAGACGAAAAAAAGAGCGCGGTCAACTTTGATCGCGCTCTTTTGGTTTATAACCGCGATAAACCGGTTGCTAAACGTTCGCCGGCTCACGAACTTTAGCTGCACCCTTTAATCCCGCCGCCTCACGCAGGGCGGCGACTTTATCCGTGCGCTCCCATGAAAACTCCGGCTCTTCGCGACCAAAGTGACCATAGGCCGCGGTCTTTTGGTAAATAGGCTTTAATAGATCAAGCATCTGTACGATGCCTTTCGGGCGCAAGTCAAAATGCGCAGCCACAATCTTGGCAATTTCCTCATCTGAAACAACACCAGTGCCTTCGGTATAAACCGTGATGTTCATCGGCTTGGCAACACCAATCGCGTACGCGACCTGAATCTGACACTGACGCGCCAATCCGGCGGCAACAATATTTTTTGCCACATACCGCGCCGCATAGGCCGCAGAGCGATCTACCTTTGATGGATCCTTGCCCGAAAACGCGCCACCGCCATGCGGGCACGCGCCGCCATAGGTGTCTACAATAATTTTGCGGCCCGTCAAACCACAATCGCCTTGTGGTCCGCCCACCACAAAGCGGCCGGTGGGGTTTACCAAGTAACGCGTGTCTTGCAACCACGCTTTGGGCAATACTGGCTTGATGATCATTTCAACCACGGCTTCATGAATGTCTTTTTGCGACATCTCGGGCGAATGCTGGGTGGATAGCACCACGGTGTCGACCGAATGCGGCTTACCATCCACATAACGCATCGTCACTTGTGATTTTGCATCCGGGCGAAGCCATGGCAAACGGCCATCTTTGCGCAATTCTGACTGGCGCTGCACCAGGCGATGCGCGAAGTGAATCGGTGCTGGCATCAGTACCGACGTTTCATCGCATGCATAACCAAACATCAAGCCTTGGTCGCCGGCACCCTGATCAAGATTGTTATCCTGCGCATTGTCCACGCCCTGCGCGATATCCGGGCTTTGTTTGTCATAGCAAACCATGACCGCGCAGCCGCGATAATCGATCCCGTAATCGGTATTGTCGTAACCAATACGCTTGATGGTATCGCGTGCAACGCCGATGTAATCAACATTCGCAGTAGTGGTGATTTCGCCGGCAAGCACCACGAGTCCGGTGTTGCACAGTGTCTCTGCGGCCACCCGTGAACGCGGGTCTTGGGCTAAAATTGCATCCAGAATGGCATCCGAAACTTGGTCTGCTACTTTGTCTGGATGGCCTTCCGAAACGGATTCAGAAGTAAATAAATAGTCATTCATTTGGGTATCCCCACAGTCGTTAAAAAGTCTTGCATAACCATGAATATTAGCAGAATCCTGAAACTCGACCAATGCCCGATGTTTATGACGTGCTTAAATGATGAGCACGCTGGGATGTTCGGCACATCGTCTATTGCACATTCGCATCCCCTGCTTTTTGCGTTACCTTCTCCGTGCCGGCCGTTTCCACTTCAACGCCACCAACCGCTTTTCCATTAGCCCGATTTTGACCGCGCTAAAGATATTTTTGTTTCGCGCTGCCGGCGCACTGCCGCTGCGCATCAATCACGCGCTGGGCGCGTTGCTGGGCTGGCTGGTTTGGTGCCTGTCGCCGCGCCATCGCCGGATCACGCGCGAAAATTTTGCACAATTTTTAGCCGCCACGGGCAGCACTCAAACCACATTAAGCGCGGTGATTGCCGAGCAAGGGCGCGGCGTGAGCGAACTTGCAATAGCCTGGACGGCTCGCATAAAAACCTTGTACTCGCTGGTGCGTGAATGCGACGGATGGGAGCATGTTGCGGCAGCAAAGTCCGCCGAACGAGCCATTATTTTTGTAACCCCGCATTTGGGCTGCTACGACATTGGCGGACGCTATCTCGAAAGCCGCATTCCGGTTGTCGCGCTGTATCAAAGCCCGAAGCAAGCGTGGCTGGAACCGCTGATGCAGGCAGGACGCGTTCGAGGCGAAGGCTCAACCGCCAGAGCCGATGCATCAGGTGTTCGCATCTTGCTCAAAACGCTCAAGCAAGGCGGCAACATTGTTCTGCTGCCGGATCAAGTCCCTGCGGCTCAAACCGGCAAAGCGGACGGGGTGTGGGCAAACTTTTTTTCTCGGCCTGCCTACACCATGACGCTACTGCCACGATTGGCGGAAACCACTCAGGCCACGGTGCTGTTTTTTTTCGCTGAACGGCTTTCCCGAGGCAGGGGTTATAAAATGCATATTCTGCCGATGACCAAACCATTTTCAACGGACAAAAATGTTGCGGCACGGCAAACCAATGCGATGGTTGAAAAACTGATCCTGATGTGCCCCCAGCAATATTTGTGGGGCTACAATCGGTACAAACATCCGGCCGGCGCGCCGCTTCCTCCAGCCGCAATAAACGACGCAATATGAACGTCGTAATGTAGACAGAGCACAATGAAATACATCAGATGTAAAAATCGTAACCCCAGCATTGGCGGAGCTCAACAGCCATTTTTGCTCTGCTGGGCCCGCCGATACTGGGCTTTGTTCGAATGAGAGCAGCACTATTAATTCTTTGGTGCATGCGCTGGCTGCCGCTCGCCGCGGTGCGCGCAATCGGCAATTTTCTCGGAAGTTTGCTGTTTCACTGGGGCCGTCGGCGTGTGACGCTGATTAATTTAAAGCGATGTTTTCCAGAGAAAACTGAAGCCGAACGTGAAGCCATCGGGCGCGGTGTATTCCAGCATTTATCGCGCGCCACACTGGATCTCGGCAGGCTCTGGTACGCACCCGTTGACGACGCAATTTCCCACGTAAAACTGATCGACAAACACTTTATGGATGAGTGGCGCGGCAAGTCTCCGGTGATCGTCTTGGCGCCGCATTTTGTCGGCCTCGATATCGGTGGCGCACGCTTCTCGTATGAATACCCCGAAGCGTTCTCAATGTATTCAGAACAGAAAAGCAAAGTCTTCGATAACGCCCTACGACGCGCCCGTTTGCGCTTCGGCAAACCGTTGTTGGTGACGCGTCAACAAGGGCTCCGCCCGGTACTGAAAGCGCTTAAAGAAAAAAAGCCGTTTTACTATTTACCCGATATGGATTTCGGCGCAAAAGATGCAGCCTTTGTTGATTTTTTTGGCAACAAAACCGCCACCGTTACTGCGCTCTCGCGATTATGCGAAATCACCGGTGCCAAAGTCATCCCGCTTGTCACCCGTCAAACCGACACCGGCTACGAAGCGACGTTTTATCCTGCCTGGGACAATTATCCGAGCGCTGATGCGGCAGCCGACGCGCGACGTATGAACGCTTTTTTGGAGGAGCGCATTTTAGAAATGCCCGACCAATATTTTTGGGTGCATAAGCGGTTTAAAACGCGACCGCCAGGTGAGGCGAGTTTTTATGACTAGGATTGCGACAATCGCTCATTCGTCGACCTTGAGCAATCTCAGCACGGACAAATTTGGAGGTTGCTGTTGACTGCAGTAAGTTGGTCTGTAACTTGGGAAAATACGTTTTTTGTTCGTCCAACATCAACGGCAAATTCATCACCAATGTTGGGCAGATGAAACTTGCCCAAATTACGAACTATTTACAAAAAAAAGACGGTTTCATTACGAGCAAATGCGGGCTTAATGATTTGATTCCGCCAACCGGCGACGCAAGGAAGGCTAACACAGACGGCGGACAATGCAGCGTCAAATCCTGGCTGGTCCTCCGAGAGTTCAACTTCTTTTCCGGACGAAAGCACGAAGCGAAAACGCACTTCATCCCAAGTAGAAAGGTCTAACTTGCACGCACGAATCTCGAGAACCTCGCCCCATTGCACCTGCGCGGGCAACCCATTGTTGCCCAAAAATGAAAATCCATCTTCGTGGACAGTAATAGACGGCTCCTTTTGCTGGTGCCCGCCAATGAACCGTTTTAACGTACCCACCCATTTCATGTTTGCTAGCATCCCCTCAAAATTGGCCGTTGGACCTATCTCGCCAGCGACAGCATTGACCGAACATCGGCTACAAATCGCCCTAGGTTAAATTTCGTTGGGCTCGCGAACCACCGTCACCGCCGTGCCATAGCACAGCACCTCGGTCAGTCCAGCCATGACTTCGGTTGCGTCGTAGTGCATCGCGATGATCGCGTTGGCGCCGCGCTGCTCCGCCTCGCGGCACATAAGCTCGTAGGTTTCTGAGCGCGCTTGCTCGCAGAGAGCGGTATAGATCGTAATGTTGCCGCCGAATAGCGACTGTATACCACCAAAGAAATTTCCGACTATAGATCGGGATCGCACTGTAATCCCGCGTACCACGCCATGGCTTTTGGTGACTTTATATCCGGGTAGCGTCAGTGCGGTGGTGACCATTGAATCTTGCATTTTTGGACTTTCTAGTTTGTTGCTGGCTGCCCAACAGCTAACAACTTTACGATAAATTTTGCGTCGTTTAAACCTACCAAACCTATATCTTCCTCAGTAGATTTCCCTATGTTTGTATTTCCATTTTGCGAGTTTTAGAAATTGCAGACCGATATTGCGGATTGCACCAGCTTCAGGCGACCAGCGCGTGACGACATGATATTTTCCATTTTCTGCAACCTCAAATATCCATTCGGCTCCATCCATGCCTAGCTGCTCGCTAGTTGTTGGCAGTGACCAAAAACCGACCTTACTGAATGAATCCTGTAGCCCTCTAAACTCGCCATTTGTGAGCGTAGACTCCTTGCGGCGGTGTTTTTCACCCGGCGCATAGCCGCCGGCGCCATTGAGTTCTATGGCCACGAGCGAAGCTGCACCGCTGATTTCGGTGACTCGTACTGATACTGGATGATGAAATGTACGAAGCCACGTAAATCGGAATATTCGACCAGAAGTTCCGCATGAAATGGACGGTTCGTTCATTGCCGTCAGATGTTTGGCGAACCACCCTCGAAGAAAGGCATCTGAATTTGCATCATTTTCTGCCAGCACGCCTTCGGGAAAATAATAGTTTGCCGCAGATTTGCCGGGGCACTCGACTCTCTCAGGAGGCGTTGCGCCAACAGAGCCAATAAATGAGCAAGCAATAAACATAAGGTATGCGAATAGTTTCGTCATGACTTGTATTTCAAGGTGAGCGTAGCCTTAGTTTAATTGCTAGACCGAATTATCCCAACCATGTGGCAAATTCATCATCAATATTTGGCAGATTAAACTTGCTCAAAGTACAACTTGCCGCCTGATTTCAATCTATTTTTCGCACTGAAAAGATACATGCCTAGCTTGTAAATATCTCTGCTCTTATTCTACTTAACACGCGCTAATTCCTCACATCGCCCCCATCAGCACCGCAAGGGGTAAAATTGTAAATCTTCAATTCCATCTCATCCACCATGGCCTTCTTCCACGTATTTATTCGCGGTGAAAATTTCTTGATTGAGCAGAATGGTGCGCAGTCTTGGATGGGGTTTTATAAAAATGTGTATGTCGAGGCGGGCGGCGAGGATGAAGCGACCAGCATCGCGATTACCCGAACTTGTGCTGATCCTGTTTTTCGGGCGTCGGTGAAAAACCCGGCCGATAAGCCACCTGAATTAAATATAGAAGAAATCAACGAAATCGCGCATGAGCCGTCGCTGGTCGATAGCGCGTTTACGTATTTCCCAGCCGAGTCTCAATAAAACTTTGCAGCTCCTGCTATGAAACTTCGCTTCACGAAAATGCACGGTCAGGGCAATGATTTTGTGATGCTAAATGGCATTGCGCAAAACATTTCCCTCACACCCGCGCAAATACGTCGTATCGCGAATCGTAATTTTGGGGTCGGCTGCGATCAGCTTTTGCTGGTGGGAAAGACCGCTTTGCCGGATGTGGATTTTCGTTATCGGATTTTTAATAGCGACGGCGGCGAGGTTGAGCAGTGCGGCAATGGCACGCATTGCTTCGCGCAATTCGTTCGTGACGAGGGGCTTACGGATAAAAACGTAATCCGGGTCGAAACCATGAAAGGCATTATTTCGCCATCCATGGGTGCTGACGGTGTGGTGACAACCGACATGGGTGCGCCACGATTTTTGCCCCGTGAAATTCCGTTTGTCGCAGATGGTGATTCGGGCGATTCGGTTGATTCGATTAAATATCCGCTTGATGTTGGCGGGCAAATTGTGATGGTCGGCGTGGCCTCGATGGGCAACCCACACGCGGTGCAGATTGTTGATGACGTTGATCGCGCGCCGGTGCGTGAAATGGGTCCGCTGATTGAGCATCACCCCAGATTTCCGCAGCGGGTGAATGCCGGATTTATGCAAGTGCTATCGCGGGACCATGTGAAACTGCGCGTCTGGGAGCGCGGCGCGGGCGAGACGCTTGCCTGTGGGACCGGTGCCTGCGCCGCGGTGGTGACCGGCATACGCTTTGGCCTCCTCAGCAACAAGGTGAGCGTCACCGCGCGCGGAGGCGAACTCACGGTAACATGGGATGCAGTTCACGCGAATGCACCGGTATTGATGGCGGGCAAACCGACCTTGGTGTTTCGCGGCGAAATTGATGTTAACCACGATTAAAGTTTAAAAAAGGAAATGGCGTGTCTGATATTGATTTAACGGCTGATGAAGTCGCGGCGTTTTTAACGACGCACCCGGATTTTTTTGAATCGTACCCGGCCATATTGTTAAACATCAACGTCTCACATCCGCATGGCGGTCGGACGGTGTCGATTCCTGAGCGCCAGTTGATTGCGACGCGTGAAAAATCAAAGATTATCGAGGCGAAGCTCGGCGAGCTTATTGCGTTCGGCGAAGAAAACGACAAGCTGTCCGATAAAGTACACGCCCTCACCTTGAAGCTGATTGATTGCGCATCGCTTGAGCAATCGGTTGATGTGCTTTACCTCGATCTACTGGATAGTTTTCAAGTGCCGCATGTCGCACTGCGCCTATGGGGAGTTGCGCCGATGGATGATTCTGTCGGTGATACGGGTTTGCCAAATCCGTCACCCGAGTTTCAACATGTGCCGGTTGAGCTGCAACAATTTGTCGAGGCAATGACCCAACCTTACTGCGGCAATCATCCGGTTTACGAAACCCACCTGTGGTTTGGCGAGCATGCGCCGCACTTAAAATCGTATGCACTAGTTGCACTCAAAACAGATCGCTGTTTCGGCCTGCTGCTGATGGCATCCGAAAGCGCAGAGCGTTTTTATAGCGATATGGGTACGCTATTTTTGACCCGCATTGGTGACGTATTCGCGCATGCCATCGGCCGCCATATCAGCTCGTATCATCTGCCAAGCGATGAGCCGACCGCAGCCGAATAGTTTGAAAATGACCGTTAAGCTAAACACGACGCAAAGACGGTGAATGAAGCGATTGAAAAATATTTATCGCATCTGACCCATGAGCGGCGGTTGGCGTCGCTCACGCTAAAACACTATCGTCGTGATTTAGTGCTGCTGGAAACAAAGCTGGCGGAAGACAATTCGCGACTGTCGGCCGAACGCGAACTGCGCGCTTTGCAGCAAACTGATATCCGTCGCTTTGCCGCGCAACTTCATTCCCGCGGACTCGGGCCGAAATCAATAGCACGAGTGCTATCGGGCTGGCGCGGCTTTTATGAATTTTTGCATCGGGACGCTGGTGCACCCAACCCTGTGGATGGCGTCCGCGCGCCGAAAGCAGCCAAGCGTTTGCCCGAAACATTGTCGCCCGATGAGGCAGTGCGGCTGGTTAGTTTTGAAGCCGAAACGCCTGACGATATTCGTGATCGCGCCGCGTTTGAGCTGCTCTATTCTTCCGGATTACGTGTATCCGAATTGGTGGGGCTAGATCTCACTTCAATTGACATGCCCGCCGCTGAAGCCCGCGTATTGGGTAAAGGCAACAAGTCTCGCATCGTGCCGATTGGAAAACATGCAATGGATGCTCTTAGTCGGTGGCTGGCGATTCGTACAACGATGTCGATTAATCCGGCCCTCATTCATCGAGATGCGCTTTTTCTGAGCCTCCTGGGTAAACGCTTGACGGCGCGTACCGTGCAAACCCGGATCAAAATCTTGGCAATCCGGCAGGGCATTTCTGTCGATACTCATCCGCATATGTTGCGGCACTCATTCGCGTCACATGTGCTGCAATCGTCGGGGGATTTACGCGCGGTACAGGAAATGTTGGGCCACGCCAGCATCGCGTCCACTCAAGTTTATACGCACCTTGATTTTCAACACTTGGCGAAAGTTTATGATCTGGCACATCCACGCGCCAAAACCAAAACTAATGTAAAAAAATAAATGCGAAATCGAATTTTAAAAATTTCTGCGCGAGTTCTGATCGCACTTGCCGCCGTTGCCCTCGTTATGATCGTTGCAGTTTTTTTCACGTTGCGCGCAAGTCTGCCAGCACTCGACGGAGAGCTCGCGCTCAGCAAACTCACTAACCCGGTGACGGTTACACGCGATTCAAATGGCACCGTCGCCATTGCCGCACGTGACACGGTGGATGCGATGCGCGCGCTGGGCTTTGTCCATGCACAAGAACGGTTTTTTGAAATGGATTTAACACGCCGCTCAGCCGCGGGCGAATTATCAGCACTGTTGGGAAGTGCGACTATCGACTACGACAAAAAGAAGCGTCAGCATCGCTTTCGCGCGCGTATGAATGAGGCTTGGCCGGCTCTTGCGCCTGAGCAAAAAAAGATAATGACAGCATATACCGAAGGCGTGAATGGCGGAATTGCCGCATTGCAGACCAGACCGTGGCAATACGCACTGCTGCGAGCGGCGCCGCAGGCGTGGACGGAAATTGATTCGATGCTGGTCATGTGCGAAATGTTTTATATGCTGCAATCAAAATCATTCGATGGTGCATTTGAAAATGCGCGTCTGCGCGAAAAAATGAGCGCACCCGTATTCGCATGGTTAAAGCCGTTGGGGGGAACCTGGGATGCTGCACTTGACGGCAGCATCGTCGCGCCGGTGGCGATGCCCACCGCAGAACAGCTGAATGTGCGCGCTTACAAAGCAGCCTCTGTGGCGTCTTCAAACCTTGAAGGCAGCGATGCGCCTGACTGGTCGCCGCTTTCAATTAGTGCCTCGGTCGGTAATGAAAATCATGTGGGCAGCAATGCTTGGGCAGTGGGCGGGACGCTCACCAACACCGGGGCGGGCATGTTGGCCAACGATATGCACCTGGGCTTCAGCGTGCCCAATATCTGGTTTAGGGCCGAGTTTCTAATAGGTGAGATAGCTATTAAAGCCAGCGAAAAAAGAATCGCGGGCGTGACGTTGCCAGGCGTACCTGCATTGGTGGCCGGCAGTAATGGCCATATCGCATGGGGGTTCACCAATTCATACGGCAAATGGTTTGATTGGGTGCCGATCACCGCGGGCGAACCGATCACGATACAGCGCGAATCTATCGCGGTGAAATCAGGTGAGCCGATCACGCTGGACATCCGCGAATCACAGTTCGGTCCGATCATTGAAACAGTCGCTGGAAAAACGGGCGAAACGCAATATGCCTTACATTGGGTCGCGCATCAGCCCGGCGCGATCAATCCCAACGTCATGCAACTGATGTTCGCCAAAACGGTTGATGAGGCACTATTGATTGCCCAACAAAGTGGCGTGCCGCATCAAAATTTTTTGGTGGTGGACAGCGTCGGCAATTTAGCTTGGACGATTGCGGGCCGGATGCCGCGTCGACATGTTGGCAACCACGCTGAAAATGGCGGTTTGAATATCGCCGACAATTCGCAGCGCGCCGGATGGGCCAAGCCAGCAGATATCAGCAACGAGTGGCTGCCGGTGGCGGAATATCCGGTTATAAAAAATCCGTCGTCTGCCCGCCTTTGGACGGCGAACAACCGGCAACTGGGCGGTGAATCACGCACTGGCGGCGATCCAACCGGCGGGGCAAAAATCGGCGAAGGCGGATTTGATTTGGGCGCACGCGGACAGCAGATTCGCGATCGATTGATTCTTCTGCACCAAACTCCAAGCGACAAACCCATCGACGAAGCGGCGTTGTATGGTGTTCAGCTCGATACCGAAGCGCGATTCATGAAGACTTGGGCACAACGGATGCAAAATGTGGCGGCACAAAATCCTAACCAGCCAAACGCGACAGAAACGTCGCGGCTGCTGACCGCTTGGAACGGCAATGCTGATGCGGACCAAGCGGGATATTTGCTTGCAAAAACATTCCGCCAGAAAGTGCTGGATCAGCTCTGGAAATCGTGGGTAAGTGCGGCAACGGGCACTGAACCAAATAGCACTGAACAAAAAGGCAAGTGGGACGGGCGTTTTGAATACGCTGCGATCGCTGCGATTGACGCAAAAGCGCCGCATTTACTGCCGCTTCCTTTCACGACTTGGGAGGCGTTTCTCACGGCACAATTCACGTCGGCCACCGACGATTTAATCAAAGCCAACGGCTCGCTTGCGGCGTCCGTGTGGGGGAAAAACAATGTCGCCACGATCCGTCATCCTCTGTCGCGCGCCGTGCCGGCATTGGGATATTTTTTGGATATGCCGCGCGTGCCGGTATCGGGCGATTCAAATTTGCCCAAGGTGATGGCGGGCAATTTTGGCGCTTCGCAGCGAACCGTGGTGTCGCCAGGAAATGAGGCAACCGCCCTCTTGACGATGCCCGGCGGCCAAAGCGGACATCCGCTATCGCCGTTCTATGGAGCGGGGCATGGCGATTGGCTGGGTGGCGCGCCTACGCCCTTGCTTGCGAACGTACCGACGCATACATTGCGCTTGATCGCACCAGCGGTTTCGACAGCCAAATAAGCTGAGTCGGACGGGAGCAGCAACAGGAACAGATATCCTGACGCAAATGGCTTGCCACGCGTCTTCAGTCATAGGCGCGTTGGTGCGATCTGCAGGATTAAAACTGATGGCACGTGGGACATTTAGAAGCACTGTCGAAGATACTGTCGGTACGACATCAGGCTTCAAACTGGCGGGGCGACGCGCTGTATTCGCTCGGAAATTCCCACATTGAGTTTCCAGAGCCTTTCAAACGCTCAGACGAGCGTACCAGCGGATAGCAATCATTGGTGCATGATCCATTCTGCAGGGGTCGCGCAGATGAGCATATCCTGGATGGCGGTCGGCTCAAAACAGCGATATTCGGCTTCATACGCCCGTGCGATGAGGTAAAGTTACACGCTGGATGCATTCTTGCCCCGCCGATTGCGTCCGTCGATATCGTTGAGCGCGCCGTAATTGTTGCCGGGTCGTCTCGACATTCGCCAAAAGCACGCCCCCGGCAAGCCGTTGGCGTAACCGATTTAGAAGAAGGACGGTAGAAAGCCAGTATGGAAAGTTCAGTGAAATCTAATCCAAGTGGTACCGCCAGCAAGGCACCTCGTCCGTCCGCCGCCGATATCGAGAAGCACTTTCTTGATGCCTATTCTCGTCAACTGGGACAGCGCAGCGATCCGCAGGCAGCCTCCGCCGTGCTGCAGGCGGCTGCCACCGCGAGCCGTGAGTTGCTGGCGGAGCGCTGGGCGCAAACCCAGCGGCACGATGCGGCGAGGACCGACGGTCGTCGGGTGCACTACCTGTCGATGGAGTTCTTGATGGGGCGCGCCATGACCAACGCTTTAGCTGCGCTGAACTTGACCGACGTTGCGACCGATGTGGCCGAAGCGGCTGGATACGAATTGCCTGCAGTGCTCGAACGAGAACCTGATGCGGCGCTTGGCAATGGCGGACTTGGCAGGCTGGCTGCGTGTTTTCTGGATTCATTTGCAACCTTGGGCCTGCCTTCGTTCGGATACGGGCTGCGCTACGAAAACGGCATGTTCGCGCAGCGAATTCAGGATGGTCGCCAAGTCGAAGTGCCGGACGCGTGGCTGGCATCCGGTTGCGATTGGGAGATTCCCCGCACAGAAGTTACCTACCGCGTCGGCTTCGGTGGTTCAGTCAATATGCGCGGCACGGTCGGGCAATGGACACCTGCAGAAGCGTTGATTGCGAGCGCATTTGACTTCATTGTTCCAGGCCACAACACGGCGAGCGTGTCGACCCTACGGCAGTGGCGCGCGACCGCGGCTGAACCGCTTGACTATGCGACGTTCTCCCGCGGTGAGCACGCGGCAAGCGCCGCGCACCGACAGGCCGCTGAGCGATTAAATTGGGTCCTCTATCCCGACGACAGCACTGAGGCGGGACGCGAGCTGAGGTTGCGTCAAGAATACCTCCTCGTCAGCGCATCTTTGCAAGATATGCTCGCGCGCCATGTGCGCGAACACGCGACCGTTGATACTTTTGCCGATTGGAACGTTGTTCACCTCAACGACACGCACCCCGCCATCGCCCCGGCCGAATTGATGCGCCTGTTGCTCGACGAATACGGCTTGGAATGGGACGCCGCGTGGCGGGTGGTCAGCGAGGCGATCAGCTACACCAATCACACGCTGATGCCGGAGGCGCTCGAGACCTGGCCGGTGCAAATGCTGCAACGCCTGCTGCCGCGCCACCTCAACATCATTTACGAAATCAACGATCGTTTCCTACAGCTCGTGCGAGCGCGCTTCCCGGGAGATGAGTCGATCGTCAAGCGTGTTTCATTAATCGATGAAGCGGGTGAGCGGCGGATTCGGATGGCCGCGTTAGCCATCGTCGCCTCCAGAAAGGTCAACGGCGTGTCGGCGCTGCACTCGGCCTTGATGGTGAGTACTATCTTTGCCGATTACGCGGCGATCTGGCCGGATCGCTTCTTGAACGTGACCAATGGCGTGACGCCACGTCGCTGGCTTGAACAAGCGAACCCGAATCTGGCGGCATTGCTCGATCGGCGTATCGGTCGAGGTTGGCGCACCGACCTTGGCGAGTTGTCGGCGCTGGATCGGATTGCCGGTCAGAAGGGCGTATGCAAGGAACTCCAGAGCATCAAGCGGGCGAATAAGGAACGCTTGGCCGACTACATTCGCCGCGAGTTGGGCATTGTCGTCAACGCATCGAGTCTGTTCGACGTACAGGTCAAGCGTATTCACGAATACAAGCGTCAACTACTCAATGTGCTGCATGTGATTGCGCGTTATCAGGCGATCATCGCCGACCCGGATGCCGCGTGGACGCCGCGGACCATCATCTTTGCTGGCAAGGCCGCGTCGGCCTACCAAATGGCAAAGCTGACGATCCAGCTCATCCACGACGTCGTGCGCGTCGTCAACAGTGATGCCAGAGTCGGCGACCGCTTGAAGGTCGTGTTCCTACCGAACTACGGCGTTTCGCTTGCCGAGCGCATCATTCCCGCAGCAGACTTGTCTGAGCAAATATCCACGGCCGGCACCGAGGCGTCGGGTACCGGCAATATGAAATTCGCGCTTAACGGTGCGCTCACGATCGGCACATGGGACGGCGCCAACATCGAAATGGCTGAGGCCATGGGCGAGAGCAACATGTTTGTTTTTGGTCTGCGTACAGAAGCCGTTGCCCAACTGCGCGCGCTGGGGTACGACCCACGTCTGTATGTCGAGCAAAACCATCAATTGGCGGGTGTAATCGAAGCGATTACATCGGGCAAGTTCAGCCCGGGTGAGCCGACACGCTATCGCGCCTTGACCGACAGCCTGCTGAATCGCGACCCGTACGTGTTACTGGCCGATTTCGCCGACTATGTTGCGACGCAGGGCCGGGTTGACGCGCTATTCCAGTCGCCGGACGCATGGGCGGCGATGGCCTTGCGCAATATCGCTGCCATGGGCCAATTCTCCACTGATCGCACCATCCGCCAGTACGCGGACGATATTTGGTGCCCGTTGCCGGACCGCCGGCATTGAGAATGAATGGGAGCGAAGCATTGACGTTGCCTGCTTGAACATAGCGCAGAGAAATCAGTGAAGGGTGACTCGCTTTGGTAGCTGAGACCGACGTCATCGCACTCGTCGGCAAACAGCATCCCGCGCCGTTCCAGCTGCTTGGCATGCACGCCGATGACATGGGGCGACTGTGGGTGCGCGCAATGCTGCCCGGAGCCCAAACCGTCGGGGTGATCGACGCCACCAGTGGTACGACACTCACACAGTTGTCGCTGCGACATCCAGACGGCTTGTTTGAGGGCGCGATACCGCGCCGACGCAAGACTTTTAGCTACCGACTCGACGTGCACTGGCAATCGGGTGCCACCAGCATCATGGCCGATGCCTTCGCGTTCGACGCCGACATTGGCGAACAAGATCTGTACTTTTTAGGCGAGGGCAGCCACCTGCGACCGTTTGAAATTCTCGGCGCGCAACCACTCACACGCATGGATGACGGTGGCGCGGTGGCCGGTGTCCGCTTTGCCGTCTGGGCACCCAATGCGCGCGGCGTCAGTGTTGTCGGTGACTTCAATACATGGGACGCACGCTGGCACCCAATGCGTCTATGCGGCCCGGACGGTAGATCCGGCATCTGGGCGCTATTTGTTCCGCACGCGGCGACGGGCGACCATTACAAATACGAAGTCGTCTCGCGTGAAGGCAAACAGCTCACGTTGAAAGCGGATCCGTATGCCCGAGCGGCGGAACTTCGGCCCGGCACTGCGAGCATTGTCGCGCCATTGCCCGAGAAAACCGGGCTTTCGCTGCAGCGTGCGAACGCCAACGCGCGGAATGCGCCGATTTCCATCTACGAAGTGCAGCTCGCGTCGTGGAAGAGACCCGGTGCGGCGTTTCCCACCTGGGATAGCCTCGCCGCTGAACTGCCCGCCTACGTGCAAGATCTCGGTTTTACACATATTGAGCTAATGCCGGTTAGTGAATACCCGTTCGATGGCTCGTGGGGTTATCAGACCCTTGGCATGTACGCGCCGACCGCCAGATTCGGTAGCCCCGAAGGCTTCCGCCGCTTCGTGGCGGCCTGCCACGAGCGCAATATTGGCGTGCTGGTTGATTGGGTGCCGGCGCATTTTCCTGCCGATGAGCACGGGCTCGCCAATTTTGATGGGACGGCACTCTATGAGTACGCTGACCCGCGCGAGGGCTTCCATCGCGATTGGAATACGCTCATCTATAACTTTGATCGCCGCGAGGTGCGCGCCTTCCTTGTCGGTAGCGCGCTCTACTGGGTCGAACGCTTTGGAATTGACGGCCTGCGCGTCGATGCGGTGGCCTCGATGCTCTACCGCGATTACAGCCGCAAGGCCGGCGAATGGGTTCCAAACAAAGACGGCGGCCGCGAAAACTACGAGGCGATTTCACTGCTCCGACGTACCAATGAAGTGATCGGCACGCAATGTCCGGGTGCCATGACGGTGGCCGAAGAATCGACCGCGTATCCTGGGGTGACGGCACCGGGCTATGCGGGTGGCTTGGGATTTCATTTTAAATGGAACATGGGCTGGATGAACGATACGTTGCGTTACATGCACGAGGACCCGGTACACCGCTCGTCACATCATGACAAGATGACCTTCGGCATGCTCTACGCCTTCAGTGAAAATTTTATTTTGCCGCTCTCGCATGACGAGGTCGTCCACGGCAAGCAGAGCTTGCTGTCGAAGATGCCGGGCGATGACTGGCAGCGCTTTGCCAACCTTCGCGCGTACTACGGCTTCATGTGGGGCCACCCGGGCAAGAAGCTGCTGTTCATGGGGCAGGAATTCGCGCAGGTCACGGAATGGAATCACGACGCCGAATTACCATGGGCGTTGCTTGAAGACCAGCGCCACGCTGGTGTCGCGCGGCTGGTGCGTGATCTCAATGCAATCTATGTTTCGCAGACCGCGTTGCACCAGCTCGATTGCGATCCGCGTGGCTTCGAGTGGCTCGTCGCGGAAGATCGCGCGCAATCAGTGTTCGCTTGGTTACGCAAAGATGAGCATGGACGGCAGGTCTTGGTCGTGAGCAATTTCACACCGGTACCACGTGCGAAATACCGCATCGGGATTTCGACGGCGTCGTCAACATGGCGCATTGCGTTAAATACAGACGCTGTTGAGTACGGCGGCAGTGGGAACTCCGCGCTTGATACCGCCGTGATGGGCGAGTCAATCGGCACGCATGGACGACCTGCATCGGTCGTCATTGACTTGCCGCCGTTAGCGACGCTTTTTTTGATTCAACAATAACTGCCTCATTAACCAACTATGAGTGAACGCGCCACCTTACCCAGCCAAATCGCCGAAGGACGTTGTGAACCGATGGGGTCGTTGGTTCGCGACGGCGGCGTCAATTTTGCGGTGTTTTCCGAACACGCAGCGATGATTGAGTTGTGTGTCTACGACACCAGCGGCGTTCGCGAGCTGCGGCGCTACGGACTGCATGGCCCCATCGATGGCGTGTTCCATGGGTTCCTCGCGGGACTCGGGCAGGGACTTGTCTATGGGCTGCGTGCGCACGGCCTCTACAAGCCGGCGTCCGGCCATCGCTTTAACCCGAACAAAGTGTTGCTCGACCCTTGGGCGCGTGAGATCGTCGGGCAGTTTGGCTGGCGTGCGGAACATCACGGATTTGAATTGGGACACCCGGACGGTCCACGATCGTTCGACCATCGGGACAACGGCGCGTCGGCCTTGAAAGCTCGCGTTGCCGCGCCGCCGTCAGCAGCGCCCGGTTGGTTTAACGCTCCCCGCCATGCCGCGGCTGCAGTGGTTCTCTACGAGGTCCACGTCAAGGGCTTTTCGATGACGCACCCGGGTATTCCTGAGGCGCTGCGTGGACGTTTCGCAGCCCTCGCGCACCCGGCGGCGATCGCACACTTTCAAGCGCTGGGCGTCACCACGCTGTCGCTGTTGCCGGTCCAATATTGTGTGGACGAGTCGGGTTTGGTTGAGCGCGGCATGCGCAACTACTGGGGCTACAACACGCTGGGTTTTTTTGCGCCAGACCCGCGCCTGGCGCGCAGCGGGGCGGACCCTAGCGAGGTCATCGAAGAGTTTCGCGAGATGGTGCACACGCTGCATGAGAGCGGGATTGAAGTCGTGCTCGACGTGGTCTACAACCACACCCCGGAAGGCAGCGAGTTCGGCCCGACGATTAGCTTTCGCGGGCTCGACAATGCGGTGTGGTATCGACACGTTGCAGACGATCACAGTCGTGCCGAGAACCTCACCGGTTGTGGAAACACACTCAACGTTGAGCATCCGCGAGTAACCCAGTTTGTGCTGGACTCATTGCGTTACTGGGTGCACGAGATGGGCGTTGATGGTTTTCGGTTTGATCTGGCACCGGTACTGGGTCGCCGACAGCACGGCTTCGACCCGTGTGCGGCGTTCTTTGTCGCCTTGCAACAGGATCCGATTTTGTCGAGAGCCCGCCTGATTGCTGAGCCATGGGATGCAGGTTACGACGGCTATCAACTGGGGCGCTTTCCGGGCCGCTTCCTCGAATGGAACGACAAGTACCGCGACGCGATTCGCGGCTTCTGGTTGCGGTCGGGCATTTCGCGCGGCGAGCTGGCGCGGCGTATCACCGGGTCGAGCGACGTGTTCCACCATGGCAAACGGCGGCCTTCGGCGTCGGTCAATTTTGTGTGTGCGCACGATGGCTTCACGCTGGTTGATATGCTGAGCTACAGCCGTAAGAACAATACCGCGAATGGCGAGGACAACCGCGACGGCCGCGACAACGAACTGTGCGCAAACTTTGGCGCGGACGGGCCGACTGCGGATCCACAGATCGCTGGCGTGCGGCAGCGGCTGCAACGTGCGATGTTGGCGACGTTGTTGCTTTCGCAAGGCACACCCATGCTGTGCGCAGGTGACGAAATCGGCAATAGCCAAGGCGGCAACAACAACGCCTATTGCCAGGACAACGCCACCGGGTGGCTCAATTGGTCCGATGCCGATCATGACTTAACCAAATTTGTCGCCAGCGTCATCGCCCAGCGCCGCGCGTCGCCCCAGTTTCGACAGGATGAATGGCTGAGCGCCACGCACGCGACCGGCAGCACCGCCCTTTTCAGCTGGCTCACACCGGCAGGCATCGATATGCAAACGCACGACTGGCACGACCAGAGTAACCACGCGTTCGCGTGCAGGCTTTGCCCTCCTTCAGCAGGCGAGGTTGCCGAGCAATTGATGATTTGCCTCAATCCCGAGAAGGTCGAGGTCGAGTTTTCGATTCCGGGCTCGGCATGGCAGGTTGTTCTCGATACCAGCAGCACCATTGCAACCGGCGACGCACACACCGCAACGCTAAGCGTCGCCTCACACTCGTTGGTGGTGCTGCGCTCCTCATTCGCTTCTACAACGCTTGAAACATGACCGTACTTCAATCTCGCAGCGCTGGAGTGCTCCTCCATATCACCTCACTTCCCGGGCCTCATGGCAGCGGCGACTTTGGTCCTGACGCCTACCGTTTTATTGACTGGCTGCAGGCGACCGGACAGTCGATTTGGCAATTGCTACCCACCACGCCGATCGGCGGGGGCAACTCGCCCTATCAAGGCGTATCGGCATTTGCCGGCAATCCGTGGCTGGTGGCGCTAGAACCATTGGTTACTCAAGGATGGCTTGATGAACCTACGTTGCCCTCCGGCGGGTTTAATGCGTCGACGGTTGATTACGCACAGGTGCTGCCGTGGCGTGAGGCGGCACTACGGCGTGCGGCAGCAGGCTTCTTCGCATCGGCGACGGCGGCAGAACGCGACGCGTTTGACAGATGGTGCACTGCCGAGGCCAGTTGGCTGGATGACTACACGCTCTATATGGCGCTGCGCACCAAACACCAAGCGCACGCTTGGTGGAGTTGGGCTGCGCCATTAGCGCACCGCCACCCGGCCGCGCTTGCAGCGGCGCGAGAACAGTACGCCGACGAGATCGGCTTTTGGCGCTTTGTGCAATGGTGCTTTGACGCGCAGTTGCGCGATTTGAAAGCCTATGCCAACGAGCGCGGTGTCTCGATCATGGGGGACGTTCCTATTTTTATTGCGCACGACAGCGCTGACTGTTGGGCGCGACCGGATGCGTTCTTCCTGGATGACGCGTTTCAGCCGACGGTGGTGGCCGGTGTACCACCGGATGCCATGTCGGCAACCGGCCAGCGCTGGGGTAATCCGCTTTATCGCTGGGATCGGATGGCGGCTGATGGTTTTGCGTGGTGGATCGCACGTCTAAAAAGAACGCTGAGTACGTCGGATTTGGTGCGCATCGATCACTTTCGCGCATTCGCGGCGTACTATGAAATTGATGCGAGTTGTGACGATGCGACGCAGGGGCGCTGGGTGGATGCGCCGGGCATCGCATTTTTCAACGCGATTGAAAACGCACTCGGCAAACTTCCGATCGTCGCTGAGGATCTTGGGTTGATCACGCCCGATGTGGTCGAACTCCGAACCCGATTCAACCTGCCGGGTATGCGCATTCTGCAGTTCGCGTTCAGCGGCGACGGCACCCATGAATATTTGCCGCACAATTACGCCATCAATACCGTGGCCTATTCAGGTACGCATGACAACGACACCACACGCGGCTGGTGGGACAACACCAGTGAGCGCGAGCGTGCCTTTGCCGGAAGCTACTTGGCGGCAACCGCCAACGACATCCACTGGGCAATGATTCGCGCCGCGTGTAACTCGGTCGCCGCCACAGCCATTTTTCCGATGCAGGATATTCTGGGACTTGATAGCCACCACCGGCTGAACGTACCGGGTACGCCAGCTGGCAACTGGCAGTGGCGGCTTGAGTGGTCGATGCTCAACGGCGAGACAACACGGGTACTTGGATTGGTGACTGCGGCCAGCGGTCGTGCACCGATTGGGTTGATGCGGCTGCCTGTGTAGGGCGGCAGGAGCAGCCATTCGCTCGGGTACGCTGAACGCCTCAGTCAGTCCGGGATTTGGTGCGAAATGGATCACAGCCAAACTCTAGAGCCAGCGGGCGTTGTCGAGCAAAAAGTGCTGAAATGACCCGCCAAATGGCGTGTTTGACCATTTTCTCAAGTTTGTCTAAGGTTTGTCTAAGCCGTGATCTGCCGATACAACGCGAGATACTGCGCTGCCCCGGCATCCCAGCCGAATAATTGAGCCCGCGCGCGTTTTGTCACGGCCGCCCAATCTTTTTCAATCGCGTACAGGGCAACAGCGCGACGCATGGCGCGTGCAAATTCGGCGTCAGAAAAAACGTCGAACACAAAACCGTTGGCGCTGCTATTGGCGAGATTTTCAACGGTGCAATCCACCACCGTATCCGCCAGCCCACCGACGCGGTGAACCAGCGGCAGGCTGCCGTATTTGAGGCCGTACATCTGCGTCAACCCACATGGTTCGAAACGCGATGGGACCAGGGTGATGTCGGTAGCCGCAAAAATGCGATGCGCCAACGCCTCGTCGTACCCGAGACGCACCGCGACGGATTGCGGGTGTTGTTCAGCGTGAACGCGAAGCGCGCTTTCCAAGCCACTGTCGCCGCTGCCAAGCACCACCAACTGGCCGCCGAGCGAAACCAGTTCATCGATGGCTGCGGTCACAAGATGCAGCCCCTTTTGTTCCGTCAGGCGGCTCACCACACCAAACAACGGCGCGCGCGCGTTGGTGGTGAGACCCATTTCTGCTTGAAGCGCGGCCTTGCAGCGCGCTTTTCCGGCGCTGTCGGCGGCATCGTATGGGTGCGGAATTAATTTGTCGGTGGCCGGATTCCACACTGTTTCATCGACAGCATTCAGGATGCCGGAGAGCACGTCGCTGCGCTCGCGCAACAGACCGTCGAGTCCGCAACCTTGCTCTGGCGTCTGAATCTCGCGCGCATAGGTGGGGCTCACAGTCGTGATGCGGTCTGCATAGACGAGCCCCGCCTTCATGAACGAGACTTGGCCGTAGTACTCCAGCCCGTCCATCGAAAAAGCAGATTGCGGCAAGCCCAGCTCCGCAAAACATAGCGCCGCAAACACGCCTTGGTAGGCCAGATTGTGTACCGTAAACAAGCTCGCCACGCGCGTCGCTTGGCGCTCTCTCGACAATGCCAAGTATGCAGGCGCCAAACCCGCATGCCAGTCGTGGCAATGTGCCACCTGCGGTTGCCATTGCGCATCGATGCCTTCAGCCAACTGACCGGCCATCCAACCGAGCAACCCAAAGCGGCGATGGTTATCAGCGTAGGGTTGACGATCCGCGTCGTCATAGGGGCCGCCGGGGCGCAAGTACAGATCAGGGGCGTCAATGACGTAGCCGACGACGCCGAGGCTCGCCAAGCGACCCTTGCGCAGCACGACCGTTTCCCCCCAAGGTGCCTGGGTTGTCGCGCAGACGACGGCGTCGTGTAGGTCGTGCAAGATCGACGCGAAGCCGGGCAACAACAGACGAACGTCACAGCCGGCTTTGGTGAGTGCGGCCGGCAGTGCGCCGGTAATGTCTGCCAGACCGCCCGTCTTGAGCAGCGGGAATACCTCGGCACTGACTTGCAGTACTCTCACGCGGTCGAACTCGCCGCCGAAGCTGTAGACAGCTTCGACAACATGTCGCGGGTAATCAGCACCACACCGTTTTCAGTGCGCTCAAAGCGCTGCGCGTCGAGTTCTGCATCTTCGCCGACGACCAGCCCTTCCGGCAGTTCGCAGTTGCGGTCAATCACCACGCGGCGCAAACGACAGTTGCGATTCACCGTGACGTTCGGCAGCAGTACCGCCTGCTCGATATGGCAGAAAGAATGCACGCGCACCTCCGAAAAAAGCACCGACTGCGCGACGTATGAGCCGGAAACAATGCAGCCACCCGATATCAGTGTATTCACCGTCACGCCCGACGCGCCGTTGGTATCGGGCACGAACTTGGCCGGTGGGAGTTGGCGCTGATAAGTCCAAATCGGCCAATCGGGGTCGTAAATATCGAGCTCCGGGATGGTCGACGCCAGATCAAGGTTGGCAGACCAAAAGGCGTCGATGGTGCCGACGTCACGCCAATAAGGGACGGTGGTCTTCACGCGCGAAACGCAGCTCATACTGAATGGATGCGCCATCGCTTTACCCTCGGCCACGCAGCGCGGGATGACGTCTTTACCAAAGTCGTGCGAAGACGCGGGATTGGCGAGGTCGTCGTCGAGTAGGCGGTACAGGTACTCGGCGTCAAACACATAAATACCCATGCTCGCGAGCGATTTGGTCGGATTTCCCGGCATCGGTGGCGGATCGGCAGGTTTTTCAACGAAAGCGGTTATTTTTCTATTTCCGCCGATCGCCATCACGCCGAAGCCGCTGGCCTCGGCGCGCTCGACTTCGATACACCCGACAGTGCAACCAGCGCCGCTCTCGACGTGATCTTCAATCATGATCGAGTAATCCATTTTGTAAATATGGTCGCCCGCCAAAATAATGATGTACTCGGGTCTGCTGGAACGGATGATGTCCATGTTCTGAAACACCGCATCAGCGGTGCCGCGATACCAATGATCATCGCCAACGCGCTGCTGCGCGGGCAATAAATCCACCATCTCGTTTAGCTCCGCGCGGAGGAAACTCCAGCCGCGCTGCAGGTGACGCAGCAATGAATGCGACTTGTATTGCGTTAGCACCCCCATCCGCCGGATGCCGGAATTAAGGCAATTCGAAAGCGCGAAATCAATGATGCGAAATTTGCCACCGAAATACACCGCCGGCTTGGCGCGACCATTGGTCAATTGCTTCAGGCGAGAGCCTCGCCCGCCCGCCAGCACGAGGGCCACTGTGCGGCGCATTATTTGGTGGGTATGCAGATTCTTATTGCTTTCGGAGCGGTCTACTTTGGCTTCCATGATCATTCCTCTTTGCGCCTTGATCGATCGTTTTCGTCGATGCCGAATGTTAGTCTTTGTCTAGCGCTTGTGCGTGCACCTTCTGACACAGACTTGCAATATCGCATATTGGCGCTTGATAGTTTTAGTCGAATGGTCGTTATCCATCTCGCACTAGATGGCGCGATATAGCGATTGGCTGGAAGGCGTGCCGACGCCCTGCGTGAGAACGTAACGACTTAAACCCTTCATTTGATCGCGCCGGCGGTATCGGCAACCAAGTAATCTCAGCTGCGCTACGGGTTGCCGAGCCGATCCACCTTGTCGCACCACCATCTGTTGATGGAAAAATCTCTTAGGGCATTGCATGTCGCGACAGGAGACGACAGATCGAGGAAGGCGTGCCTTGGTTGTTTGAAACGGAAAGTGAAAGTGACCTATTGGCGGGGCGATTGGGACTAAAGCGGCTTGAAAGGGTCGTGTGTACTTGTGTTTGAATTTTTGGTTATGTCGAAATACAGGGAAATAAAAGCGTCTTACCCTACCTATTCTATTTATTTTGGAGGTTGAAGGTGGCGCGCTTTTGCGCCATCCAGCGACCAAAGGGAGCGCCTTTGACGAACGTGTTAGATTGGTTTTCGCAGCGCACGCCGCGACTGCTTTACTTCATTGTTCTTTTTTCCCAATGGGTAATGGATCAGCACAAGTGCAAGGCCAAGAGGCGCCATTAGGGAAATGAGTTCAGGGTGAAACTGATCCGATTGGGAAATTACATTCCTCATGGCGATGCCAAAATCCAAACTTACGCTCGTCACCCCTTCAAATTGACGCAATTTCTTAAAGTCATCTTGCTGGACAGTAAGAAACGCAATCGCATCTTGTTGCTGTTGTTCAAAGTCATCGAAGTCGGCGCGGCTCACGAAAAAATTCAAGCCTGACGTTACGCAGACCCTACTGTTGTGTCGACTAGGCCGTGGCTCGCCTCTTCTGAAGATCGTAGCTGCCTGCACTGGGGCAATATTGGCGAGAGCGTCAATATCAACGTGGTTTCCTGTGAAATGAAGTACTCAACCCATAATTGAGCAATCTAACGATTAATGTAAAGGACGCGCCGCTGTTGGCGCGTCCAAGTTAGCTTAGCGAACCATTTTGACCGCAATGTTGCAGCATCAATCTACGTCTATCCACTTAGTGATTACAGTTGGTAGAGCCAGAACCTGAAAAAGGTCATTCATTGTGACGAGTGCGAAATGCACTCGACCTTCTGCAGCATCAGGATGGCAGTCGACATGTAATTTGAGCCAAGAAGAGTTTTCGATCTTCAGTAAGGGAAATGTCCAAGATTCCCAACCAATGCCCCCACATTTTGGCAGCGTATCCGGAAGTGTATTGAGCCCAAATGATTCACTTTCCCAGCGCGCGGAAATTGCGCCGCTAAAACTCAACACAAGATCACGAGAGGGAAGACCTTTCACACATGAGAAATGCATTGTGACCGTAACTTCATCTGGCTGGTCGTAGACGAATGAGATATCGGCGCAGGGGCTAACAATGCCAGTCACTCCATCCCATTGCACACAGTGTTCATCCGTCATGATGCCCAACGACCAAAATAACGGGCGCGCCGCTGTTGGCACGCCCGTGTTGACTGAAGCGTTAGAGCTTTCACTCTTGGAGAACTCCCCAACCATCCAAATAGCCGTCGTGTGCCGACACCCGTTCCAGAAGCCGCCGCTCAAAAGCAGTAACACCTTCGTAAGTTAAGGAGATATTCTTGACAAGGAGCAGTTCCATTCCACCCTTTTTCGCAGGTCGCGTATCGATTTTGACCAGTCGGTTCCCGGATTTGTGGTCAGCCAAGTACTGTTTGGCTACGACATCAGCCTCGGATTCGGTGCGAAAGACCGCGAAAAACTCAACATCGTGAGATTTTGAAAAATCAAGCCCTGACTTTTGCATGCGTCGGAATACGTCACCGTTTACATCTTGGGGAAATTGCATTTTTCTCTCCGCTTTAGACTCTGCCGAAGGCTGTCCATGGATGTTCGATACAAACGCAAGCAACACAATGAAAATGCAGAATCGACGACGAATTTTCATAGGCGTCTGAGCTTTAACGTGGAGCTACCCGGCGACCCTCAGGGCCGTCCGCGTTGGGCGCCAGGCTAAGTTGCGAGGCGAACACCATTTTGTGCCAGTACATGATGGGCGCTGCAAACCAATCCTCATTGGCCGTGTTCCGAAACTGTGCCAACTGTTTCATCGGGATGTTGTACCGCCAAAACAGGGCTAGTAGATCACGCAATGCCTCTTCAGAAATGCGACTCGACTTCACTACAAGAATGTCTTGTTCCCAACGAACAAAACATGTAATTTCAGCTGCCCAATAAAATAAATGCTTCTCGTCAAGTTGAGAACCAAAGCGAACACCGGAACAGTCGAGATAAACCATATAGCAATTTAACTAAATGTAGGCAGCACAGAGTCTCCCACTATTCCGCTATGCCTCCCTATCATTCCAGAAGAAACGCGAAAAAAACGCATGCCATCAAGCCCTATGCGAATAACGCCGTATTTATATACGGCAAAAACACTTTCACGTTTTCCAGCGTTCATAGTCCTGCTCCGAAGAGGCGGTTGCACCTAAGAAGGCTTAGTCTACCAACCCACTCCCCTCGCTGCAATCAAAAAAGTGCTCGACTCAGTGCGCGAGCGGATTCGCTATTTGCAATTCAGCTTTCGCACCGAAGAGGCCCTTGTTTACTGGATTCGTTTTTACATTCGCGAATCCGGTGTTTACGCCTGGGTGTGCGCAGACGGCATCATTTGTGCGACCAAATGTATCAGCGCAATTTCAAGCGCGGCGTTGAGCAAGCCGGAATTGTCAAACCGGCAATCTTGCACGCAAATTAGCCGTGCAACGCGCCAGCACTCCACCCGCTTTGTGCATTTGCACGAGCGCCGTCCGCGTGCATCGCAAACCCTGTCAATAGCGAGTCGGGACTTTTTTCCTAAAGCGGCCTTCTCGCTCCACCATCTGGCAACGTAGAACCAATGCAGAAGCGCTGTTCGGCATAGAAATAGCTTGAACGGCTCGCCAGTGCTAGTGTTTAAAGCGTGAAAAACCCTTTTTGCGACTCAATTGCATCTGCGGCACTCGCGGCGGTAAAATGAGCTTGCTTACCGATCACATTGGTCCAATGTCTCACTCTAAATCCCCATGAAACTCGCATATCTGGAAAAAATTCCTCAGGCTCAGACCGCGTTGCGCGCGACCGGCGAACGCGTGACCGAGCCACGTGTGGCGGTGCTGGCAACGCTTTTGAGCAGCGATCATGCGATGTCGCATCTTGATGTCGCGGCAATGATTGCAAAGCGTCACACGATTGATCGGGTAACGGTTTATCGCGTTTTGGATTGGCTGGTCGGCGTGGGTATTGCGCATCGCATTGCGGGAGATGATCGCGTGTGGCGGTTTATGCTGAATGCCCAGGCTGGCGCACAAGCCGCGGGTAAAACCAACGCGCATCACGCGCCATCTCATGCGCATGCCCACTTCACCTGCAACACCTGCGGGCAAACGTTTTGTCTGGACAAAGTGCAACCGAAAATGAATGTGAAACTACCGACCGGGTTCAGCACCACCGAGGTCGATTTAAAAATTCGCGGCCTCTGTGCGGAATGTAAATAATTCTCATGTCTGCGTCGATCATCACGCCGGTCACCTTGCTCACCGGTTTTTTGGGCAGTGGTAAAACCACCCTGCTCAACCGCATGCTCAAACATCCATCGATGAGCGAGACCGCGGTGCTGATCAATGAATTTGGTGCGGTATCGATTGATCATTTGCTGGTACGCGAAGCCAGCGAAAATATGATCATCATGTCGAACGGCTGTATTTGCTGTTCTGTCGCAGGCGATATGGTGACGGCGTTGCGCGATTTGTATTTCAAGCGCGCGAATGGAGAAGTGCCGATGTTTAAACGCGTGGTGATCGAGACCACCGGCCTCGCGGATCCGGCGCCGATTATGCACACCTTGATCGAAATGCCATTAGTTGCCGCGCGCTATTCGTTATCGGGCATCGTTGTTTGCGTGGATGCCGCCCATGGCATGCGACAGCTTGATGATCATGAAGAAGCGCTAAAGCAAGCCGCCGTAGCGGATCGACTCGTGATCACGAAAACGGATTTAGTGGCACCGAACGTCACCGGCAAATTGCGCACGCGTATTGCTGCGCTCAATCCCGGCGCGACTATTTTTGAGGTCGTATCCGGCGATATTGATCCCGTCGTTCTGTTCGACACCGGCTTATATCAAGCGGGCAGCAAGACGCCGGATGTACAAAAGTGGTTGCGCGCTGAGGCCTATCGCCCGCTTTCGTCGTCGCCTGCGAATGTAAGCACTTTGTCGCAACGCTATTTGCCTAACGGCGCGGTCAACCACCCGGACCCCAAACAAACGCGTCACGATCAGCGCATTAGTGCCTTCGCAATGATTTTTGAAGCGCCGATAAAATGGCAAAGCTTGGTGGATGCATTGGAGACGATAACCTCGCTGCGCGGTGAACAAATACTGCGCATCAAAGGCATCATTAACGTGGCGGGCGAAAGCGCACCGCGCGCGATTCACGCCGTCCAACACACGATTTATCCGGCGGCGCGATTACCGGCATGGCCTGACAGCGACCATCGAACACGGATCGTTTTTATCACCCGCGATTTGGATGAAAACTTTATTCGCGACACACTCAAGTCGTTTGTGGATGATGCGGTCGAGGTATCAGGCTGACGAATAGACGGGCTGAACCAGAAATATCCCGATCAAACTAGATACCATCGCCGAATCACCACCCTAGTCCAACACCTTGAGCCAACATCTTGAACTTCGCGGCGTAGCGACCATCTGTTTAAATATCCAAATTAAGGAAGCTCTGATTAAGTCTAGTTCTAAGCCAGACTAGGCGTAGGACTAAAAATATCGACGCAGCATTGTTTGATCTGCAAGGAGATATTTTTAGTCCCGCAACAACGGTTGGCAACGAAATCGACTTAATCAGAGCTTCCTCAAATACCACACCACGTTTCAAACACACGGAGCAATCGCATGTCTGCCAAATCACAAGCCAAAGCTGAAATCAAAGCACAAAAATCGAAGATCGAGCTCATCCCCGCGACGATCCTCACCGGATATTTAGGGAGCGGAAAAACCACGCTCCTGAAGCGGATTCTGACCGAGCGACACGGCGAGAAAATCGCGGTGATCGAAAATGAATTTGGTGAAGAGGGTATCGACAACGAAATTCTGGTGCAAGAAAAAGATGAGCAGATTGTTGAGATGAACAACGGCTGTATCTGCTGCACCGTGCGCGGCGACTTGGTGCGAATTCTCAGCGAACTCGCGGCCAAACGAAAAGCAGGCACGCTTAAGTTTGATCGGGTGATTATCGAGACCACCGGCATGGCCGAACCCGGCCCAGTCGCCCAAACGTTTTTTATGGACGAAGCGATTCACGATCAATACGTGCTCGATGCGGTGATCACCGTGGTGGATGCAAAACATGGCTCCCAGCAACTCACTGATAGCTCGGAGGCCCGCGCCCAGATTGGCTTTGCAGACCGTGTGCTGCTGTCGAAAACCGACCTCGTGGCCGAAGAAGAGACCAAACAATTGATAGACCGGCTCAAGCGCATGAATCCGCGCGCGACGTTCCACAAGGTGCATTTTGGCGAAACCGATATTAAAGAAATTTTGGATATTCGCGGCTTCAATTTGAATTCGATATTAGAGATTGAACCTGAATTTTTAGCTGAAGATCACCACACTCATTCGGACGATGTGCAATCGTTTATTTGGAAAGACACGCGGCCATTGGATATGGAGAAGATCGAGGCATTCCTATCGCTGCTGATCCAAACCTACGGCGCAGATATGTTGCGCTACAAAGGTGTGCTCAGTATCGACGGTCAGGACAACCGCATGATTTTTCAAGGTGTGCATATGCTGATGGGCGGCAGCCCTGGCAAGGCGTGGCTACCGGGCGAAGCACGCGAATCGAAGATGGTTTTCATCGGCCGCAATTTGCCGAAGCGGATTTTTACAGAAGGCTTGGCGTATTGCGTCGTAGAAAAAGCGGAAACAACGCCGGCATTAATCGTTGCCGCTTAGTTTGCGTGTTGCCGGAAAAACCGCAAACGTGCTGATCGCCATTGAAAACCTCTTGGCCGGATACGACACCCCGGCCGGCCGGCAGACTGTCGTCAACATCGCGCACCTGTCGATCGCGCAGGGCGAACACACGTTGTTGCTCGGTCCGTCTGGCTCCGGCAAAACCACGTTGCTCAATCTGCTGTCGGGCCTGGCATTACCATTTAGCGGCAACATAGTGATTGACGGCACGATGCTAAATGCGCTTTCTGGCCGTGAGCGAGATAAATTTCGTTGTCAGAAAATTGGCTTGGTGATGCAACGATTGCATCTTATTTCTGCGCTGAATGTGGAAAATAATTTGCTGCTAACGCAGCGCCTGGCCGGGCTGGCGCGGGATTTGAATCGGGTTAGCGCGGTGCTGCGCGCGCTGGGAATTGAACAGAAGGCGCAGAAGTTTCCGCGCGCACTTTCTCAGGGTGAAGCGCAGCGTGTGGCCATTGCACGCGCGGTGCTCAACCGCCCGCCGATTGTGTTGGCGGACGAACCGACCTCGGCGCTGGACGACGCAAATTGCGATGCAGCGATTGATTTGCTATTTGCGCAGGCGCATGAGCATGGCGCAACGCTGGTGGTGGCAACCCATGATGCGCGGATCAAGCACCGATTTTCACGGGTTCATGTACTGGCGGCTAGTAAGTGAAATACGCATGAAATCCTTCACCATCGCGCTCACGCTTGCATCGGCATATCTCCGTCAACGGCCATTGCAAACGCTGCTGAATGTGCTGCTGTTGGGACTCGGAGTGGGCACCATCATCGCGTTAATGTTGACGTTGGCACAGGCTGAAGAGCGAATGGAGCGTGACACCGCCGGGGTGGATTTGGTGATCGGCGCGAAAGGAAGTCCGCTGCAGCTTATTTTGTCGTCGGTGTTTCAAATGGATATTCCCACCGGCAATGTTCCTCTGGCCGAAGCCGCGCCGATCATCGCAGCGCGGCAGGTAAAGCTGGCAATACCATTGGCGCTGGGCGACAGCTTTAAGACGTTTCGTATTGTCGGCACTGAGCCGACCTACGCTGATCTTTATGGCGCAACACTGCTCGAAGGGCGCCTGTGGGCTAAGCCGCTGGAAGCCGTAGTGGGTAGCGAAGTGGCGCGATTAACCGGCCTCAAAATTGGCCAACGCTTTGCCGGTTCGCACGGTCTGACCGAAGGGGGCGAGACCCATGCCAGCCAGCCTTATATTGTGGTCGGCTTACTAAAGTCGACCGGTACGGTTGCCGATAAACTGATATTGACGGGCGTTGAAAGTATCTGGGCGGTTCATGAGCATGAGCACGCCGACCAAACCGACACGGATAAAGAAATCACGGCTTATCTCATTCAGTACTCAAACCCGCTCGCCGCTGCCTCATTCCCACGGATGGTGAACGCGTCGACTTCAATGCAGGCCGCGTCGCCTGCGATGGAGACGTCGCGGCTGTTCGCGCTATTGGGCATTGGCGTGTCAACCCTGAAAGTTTTTGCTGCAATCATGATGCTCTGTTCTGCGCTGGGCATTTTCATCGGCCTGATGAATACATTGAATGAACGGGGCGAAGATTTGGCGCTGCTTCGGCTACTGGGAGCCACGCCGACGACCGTATTTTTTACCGTTGCCTTGCAAGGGTTCGCACTGGGTTTGCTCGGCGTTATACTTGGGCTGGTGTTAGGTCATTTGGGTGCAGAATGGATGGGTGCCGCAATTCAAAAAACGCATCGCATTTACTTGACGGGTTGGACATTTTTTAAAGAAGAAATCGCGATAGTCATCGCAGCGCTGGTGCTTTCCATATTCGCGGCACTCGTTCCGGCATGGCGCGCTTATCGAAATGCGGTGTCCGAAACCTTGAATGGCGGTTAGCCGAAGATGAGGATTCCATGAAACAACTTATGCAACGAGTCATGAAAAAAACGAAGTCCGTTAAAATCAGCATCGCAATGGTAATGACGTCGCTATGCCTTTTTAGTAGCTTGTTCGTTGCCACGCTGGCGCAGGCGGTTTTACCGGCGGCACCATCATCTGTGCCGCTGGCTGATGAGCAACTGTTTAGCTACATTGGCAAAGATCCGCTCCCTGCGGGCACCGTTCCGTGGCAGCTGCTTCGGCAAGTAAAGCTGGTGGAAGCGAAAGAAGTAAAAGGTGCAAAGGACGTTAGCGCCGTAAAGGACAACAAGGCAAGCATCACCAAAAAAGCGCCAGCGATCCTGCCAGAATTCAGTGCGCAACTGAAAGAACTGGATAATCAGGAGGTAAAGTTATATGGGTTTGTGCTACCGCTTTCGACTGGGGCCAAACAAAAGCATTTTCTGATTTCGCCGCTGCCGTCGCACTGCCCGTATTGCGTGTCGCAAGGACCGGACTCAATGGTCGAGGTCGTGGCTAAAACACCGGTGGAATTCAATCAATGGGAACCCATCGTGGTCAGCGGCAAGCTGGAGCTGGTGAACGACCAGTATCTGTTTTTCCGTCTCGTCAATGCTGAATCTGTAAAGTTTTAATATTCGTCAACCAAGGCGCGCTATTTCGACGCGAATATAAAGCGCCCATTTAAGGATCACAAAGGCATGGCGACTCCCATTTCAGGAAAACCTGGTTCGACGCAAAAGCCGACGGCCGTTCCTGCGCCCAAGCCCGCCGCGGCGCTGCAAAATCCATCGTCAGAACAAATTTTGCCCGACGCGACCAATTTCCCGCCGCTGTATGAGGCGGCGATCCTTTACGCGGCAGGCCACGCGGAGGCGGCCCAAGAAACACTAAAAGACTACATGAAAACAACGGATGGCAAAAATAGCATCCGCACTTGGCTGATGCTGTTTGATTTTTACCACCTGACCGGCAATCGGCGCGAGTTTGATGCGCTATCGATGTTGTACTCGGTCAAATTTGAACGTTCGCCGCCGGTGTGGACCGATACGCTCGATGCAGCAGATCCGCGCCGCAGAGAGAAGCGTGAGCGCAAGGATTTCTTCACGTTGACGCCGGATTCTGATGGTGCCCTATTGGGCGAGATTGATAAATTTGAATCGTTCGCCAAAGAGATTGGCAGCTGCCGCGTGGATTTCACCAAAATAAAAACAATCTTATGCGAGGAAGCTGAGCTATTTGCGATTGTTTTTCAGCGACTCCGGCGCGCCAAGATTCCAGTCTGGTTCAACGCGTTTGACGGATTTGCCACTGCCCTGAGAGCTTCGATCAACGCGACTACCGGGCTGCCATTGAATGCCAGCCAAGGTTTTTGGTCGCTGCTTTTTGAGCTGTATATCTTTGAAGGCAAGATCAACGAATATGAGGAGTTGGGACTGGAATATGCCGTCGCTTTTGAAATGTCACCACCCGCGTGGCAGGCCGTCAATCGTCCGCTGTCAGCAGGCGACGA